>NZ_JBHWYR010000112.1:0-11092 GCF_042728695.1 Bacillus sp. NPDC060175 | reverse complement strand
GCAATATATAATAATATGATATAGTAACAACAAAAGAAGGGGGCTTACAAATGGAATTTATTCACGAAAGAGCAAAGTTACGGTTAATGGATAGCAATGATGTCGAAAAAATGTTTTCAATTGTGGAAGGAAATCGAGATATTTGGGCGTATTTAATCTCTAAAATGGATACTGTTCAAGATATGCAACAATATGTTCAAAAGGCGATAAAAGCTTATGGGGCAGGTAAGGATTTGCCATTTGTTGTTGTTGATGAAAAGACGAATGAAATAGTAGGAAGTACACGCTTATATAACATTTCAGTTGAAGATAAGACTGTTGAGTTAGGAAAAACGTGGTATGACCCGAGTGTACAACGTACGAGTATGAATACAGAATGTAAGTATATGTTATTACAATATGCTTTTGAAAAGTTGCATATGCGGAGAGTACAAATTAAGACGGATGCCCGAAATGAAAAAGCACAAAGAGCAATTGAAAGACTGGGCGCAGTAAAAGAGGGTGTACTTAGAAACGAAAGAAAATTGCCGAGTGGACATGTTAGAGATGCAGTTGTATACAGTGTTATTGCAAGTGAATGGCCAGCTATAAAAGAACGGTTATTAGAAAAATTAGAGTCGTATAAAGAAAAACGATAATTCATATTAAGAAAGGTGTATTGATCGTCAAGATGAAAAATATACCTTTTTTCTTACAAAACGGTTACTTCTTTTATTTACTTTTGTTTCATCATTCCATTATGATAAAAAATTCGTTACAATGTAGTTGTATGGTAATAAACTTATAAATTATAAAAAATGTAATGAAAACCGCAAACGAAAAATGAATTGATAATCCTCAATTTTAAATGAAAACCCTTTAATACATATATATGAGAAAAAAATTCCTTCTTTTAAACAAATTCAAACAAAATGATTTGATATATACGTTTTTATATAGAAGTATGGATGATGTACGGAGGCAGTTATAAATGAAAGAAAATAAGAAAAGTAAGAAAAGAAGAATCTTGCAAGTATTCTTGCTTATGATTTGTTCTATTATTTTATATGTAAGTTATGCAGCTTACGATATTTGGAGTTATCGCTTTAAAACAGATGATGATGTGAAGACAGATGCTGGTATCGTGCTGGGAGCAGCTTCATGGAACGGAAAACCATCTCCTGTATTTAAAGAAAGAATTAATCATGCAATTTCCTTATATAAGAACGGTAATATTAAAAAGATTATTTTCACAGGTGGTACAAAGTTTGAGGCAGAGCTTGAGGAAGCGCGTACTGCTAGAGTGTATGCACTGAAACATGGTGTAAAAGAAGAGGATATTCTAATTGAAACAAAATCTCTTTTCACAGAGGAGAATTTAAAGAATGCAAAACAAGTTGGAATAGAGAATGGAATACGCACATATACGATCGTGAGTGATCCACTTCATATGAAACGTGCGATGAAAATTGCAAAACATCTTAAAATTGAAGCGTATGCATCACCAACTCCAACGTCAGCGTATAAAACGTTAGATACAGAAATCCCTTTCTTTTTTAAAGAATTATGCTCGTATATTGGATATGTAACCTCTTTGCCATTAAAGGCATTGAAAGGGGATTAATATAAGAAAAGAACCTATCCTTTCATATAGGAACTTTTCTTATTGTTCAAAAGCATTGTATTTTTATCGGAATAGTGAAACAATAGAGAAGTAACTTCATATAATCATAATGACAAAATGAACGGTTTATGAATCGAACATAAAGGAGATTATGTATGGCACTCTCATTTGTTGAAACAGAAGAACAATCTTTAGTTATTGAGAAAATAAATAAATTGATTCCGAAGTTCATGGAAAGGGAGCATCAACTAAGTGAATTAGGATCATTTCCGTATGAAAATATTAATAATTTGAAAGATATCGGATATACGAAATTAACGTTGCCAAAAGAATGGGGAGGCAATGCGATTTCCTTATATGATTTTGTTTTATTTCAAGAGAAAATAGCAGAAGGCTGCGGTGCTACCGCATTATCAATTGGATGGCACCTTGGCATTGTAAAGGAATTAGCTGAAAACCGTTCTTGGGATGAGGAAATGTTCACTTGGTTTTGTGAAGAAGTGCGTAATGGCGCCCTCTTTAATCGAGCAGCGACAGAGCCGAAAACAGGGAGTCCTACGCGCGGCGGGAAACCAGAGACGTTAGCTGTAAAAAAAGGTGAGAAGTGGATTATAAATGGAAGAAAAACGTTTACGACAATGGCGCCAGTACTTGATTATTTTATCATTTCAGCAAGTATTGAAGGCCAGGAAGAAATCGGAGAGTTTGTCATTCCAAAGAATACGATAGGCGTAACAATTGAAGAAACGTGGGATAGTATCGCAATGCGAGGAACTGCGAGCCATGATCTCGTTTTACAAAATGTAGAGATAGAGAACCGCTTTTTTACGGGTGTATTGGGCGGGAAAGTGAAACAAAAGGGTATTGGCTGGTTGCTACATATACCAGCATGTTATTTAGGAATTGCACAATCAGCAAGAAATTATGCAGTTCAGTTTGCGGGATCATACAAGCCAAATAGTTTAAATCATTCTATTAGTTTATTGCCGAATGTTAGAAGATTAGTTGGAGAATTAGAACTTGAGCTTATGCAAGCTCGTGTCTTTTTATATCAAATTGCGAAAAAATACGATGAGGCAGAAGATAAATTATCATTGCAAGCGGAACTAGCAGCAGTGAAATCCGCTGTAACGAATGCGGCAATATCTATTGTAGATAAAGCTATGCGCATCGTAGGAGCGAAAAGTTTATCAGAAAAAAATCCGCTTCATCGCTATTATTTAAACGTCAGAGCAGGACTGCACAATCCGCCGATGGATGATGCAACACTGTCTATGCTGGCGGATGCGGCGTTTCGGTCGTGATGAAGAACTATAAAGTCTGTTCCGTTCTGGAACAGACTTTTCGTTGTCGGTGAATCGTTGATATATTTAGAGTTGTGATAGATATATTTAAAAAATCGTTGATATAATTCCATGTATTATGTCATTGTTCAAGAAGAGGGAATTCTCGATTTATCAATTAAAAAATCTTTCTTTTTATTCTTCTTTTTGTAGTTTTATAGTGGAATGCTATGTTTCTTATTTCACCTACTGTATAATAAGAAAAAAGTACGAAAAGAGGGTATCTCATGCTAGAGGTTATTGCAACTTGTTTAGAAGATGTGAAGCGAATTGAAAAGGCTGGTGGAAATCGAATTGAACTCATTTCATCATATACAGAAGGTGGTTTAACACCGAGTTATGCTTTTATAAAAAAAGCAGTAGAAGCAGTACAAATACCAGTTCATGTTATGATTCGTCCGCATGCAAAGTCTTTTACATATACGGAAGAAGAAATTGAAATGATGAAAGAAGATATTGTAGTTGCTCAAAATCTTGGGGCTGCTGGTGTTGTATTAGGTGTATTAAATGAACAAAATGAAGTTGATGAAGAGGAATTAGCAGATTTATTATCTGTTGTAGATGGAATAAATGTCACGTATCACCGTGCGATAGATGATACAGAAAATCCAGTAGAAGCGATGAAAACTTTGAAAAAATTCAATAAAGTTACTCACGTGTTAACTTCAGGCGGACAAGGAAATGTAGTAGATAATATTCCGGCGCTTACAGAGATGCAAAAGGAAAGTGAAGGGAATATACAGCTTGTTGTCGGAAGCGGAGTAACGAAAGAGAATGTAAAACAATTGCTAGATGAAACTGGAATTACGCAGGCGCATGTAGGTACAGCGGTTAGAGAAGGTAAGTCATGTTTTTCTGAGATTGACCTAAAGTTAGTACAAGAATTAGTTGAAATAATAAAATAAACACTTAAGAAAGAGGAGAAACGATGAAGGAAAATACGAAGAAAGAATTATTCTCATGGGCTAAAACGATAGGATTTACCCTTGTATTAATCGCTATTATTCGCGGTGTTTTATTTACACCTTCATTAGTACAAGGTGAATCGATGATGCCCACTTTAGAAAATAACGAACGAGTTCTCGTGAATAAGATTGGTTATAGTATAAGTGGATTAGACCGTTTTGACGTTATTGTCTTCCACGGAAAAGAAGGGTACGATTTAGTAAAACGAGTAATTGGTTTACCAGGTGATACAGTTGAGTATAAAGATGATGTTTTATATGTAAACGGAAAAGCGATGGAAGAACCGTATTTAAAAGAATTTAAAGAAAAGGCGTCTGGTCGTGTATTAACTCCTGATTTTACGTTAGAACAAATCACAGGAAAAACGAAAGTACCAGAAGGCCAAGTGTTTGTTTTAGGAGATAATCGTGAAGTTTCTAAAGACGGTCGTATGTTTGGATTTATTTCAGAAGATGAAATTGTCGGAAAAGGACAAGCTGTTTTCTGGCCGTTGAAACAAGTGAGAGCGTTATAAAGCAAAAAGTATGGGAGAAATATTCTTCCATACTTTTTTTGTTTGTGAAAAATATATTGATAGAATTGAAAGAATATTTTATAATTTTAAATTATATGTTTGTTTCGAAAAACGGAATTGAAGTTCCGGAATTCGGAACAAAAAGGAGATAGGATGAGTATAAATAAAACGGCAGTTAAGACAATGGATATTTTAGAGTTGTTTTATGAGCATGAGGAGCTAAGTTTAACAGAGATGGTTCAGCTTACGAATATGCCGAAAACATCTGTTTATCGTTTAATTGGCTCTTTAGAAGAAATGGACTTTTTACAAAAAACAGAAAAGGGCAAGTATCGTCTCGGAGTCATTTTTTTACGATTTGGTCAACTTGTTTCACAAAGGTTATCCGTAAGAAATATTGCGATTCCTTATATGAAAGAGCTTAGAGATAGTTTAGGGCAAGCAGTAAATTTAATTATTCAAGATGGTAATGACGCAATTTATGTTGAGAAGATGGAAGGAATTCAGCCGGTACGTGTTTATACGGCGGTTGGAAGAAGAGCACCACTGTATGCGGGAGCATGTCCGAGAATTTTACTATCGTATTTTTCTGAGGAAGAGAAAAGAAAGTACGTAGAGGAAACAGATTTACAGCAGTTTGCGGATGGAACGATTGTGAATAAGGAGCATTTACTAGAAGTGTTACATATGGCAAAACAAGCTGGATATACAATTAGTTATTCTGAATTAGAAAATCATACAGCGGCTATAGCAGCGCCAATTTTTACAAATGATGGAACGGTTGTAGCTGGTATTAGTATTTCGGGGTTAGCAATTGAGTATAGCGAAAGTAACATTGCGTATTTTACTGCGAAAGTGAAAGAAACAGCGAACCGCATTTCGAAAGAACTCGGCTTTTTGGCATAGAAAGAGGGAGTGGGATGAAATTTTCTGCGTTAGGGGATCAAGCAATTATTGTTACATTTGGTGAAGAAATTGGGATGGATATATACGAAAAAGTACAACGATTATTTCAAGCGCTGAGGCGGCATCCGTTTGCAGGAATGGTTGAATGCGTTCCGGCGTTTACTTCATTAGCGGTTTACTACAATTTGTACGAAGTATGGAAGCGAAATGAGAGAAGTAAAAGACCATATGATTACGTTTGCCAGTATATAAGGGAGCTGTGTGATTCATATAAAGAAGAAGTGAACCGAGATGTGAAACATATTTCTATACCAGTGTGCTACGGGGGAGAATATGGACCTGATTTAGAAGAGGTTGCGCATTATCAAGGCTTACAAGTAGAGGATGTTATTCGAATACATAGTGAAACAACATATTTCGTGTATATGTTAGGTTTTACACCTGGATTCCCTTATTTAGGGGGATTACCGAAAGAACTAGAAACACCTAGAAAAGAAACACCAAGGCTACAAATTGCTCCTGGTTCAGTAGGTATTGGCGGAAATCAAACAGGTATTTATCCGCTCGAAACACCAGGAGGCTGGAATATTATCGGCCGAACACCTATTTCTCTATTTAATCCAAAAGAAGAAATACCAACATATATTCAAAGTGGTATGTATTTACGATTTATACCAATAACAAAGGAAGAGTACGTATCGCTTGAGGGGGCTAAAGAATGGATGTAGAGATTTTGCATGCAGGAATGTTTACAACAGTCCAAGATTTAGGAAGATTTCATTATCAACAATACGGTGTACCTGTTGGCGGGGCTATGGATAAAAATGCACTCAGGATGATTAATATGTTAGTAGGCAATGAGGAGAATGAGGCTGGACTCGAAATTACAATAATGGGACCTAAATTGTTAATAAAGAAAACGACATTGCTCGCGATTGGTGGAGCAGATATGGAACCGTTATTAAATGGAGAACGCATTCCATTATGGCGTCCCATATTAGCTGAAGAAGGAAGCATGCTTTGCCTCGGGAAAGCGAAAAGCGGTTGTAGGGCGTATGTGACTTTTACGGGTGGTATAAATATTGATCGTACGATGGGAAGTAAAAGTACTTACATACGTGCTGCTCTTGGCGGTATTGAAGGGAGAATGCTGAAAAAAGGAGATTATTTTCAAATTGGTACAGGGGCAGAAGTTGCGAGTCGCTTCATTCAAAACTTACAAGAAGAAGAGCGTATAAAAACGAAGTGGGCAATTTGTAACAATGCTTTACCAAAATATAAGAAGCAGCCTATTCTTCGCGTCATAACAGACTTTGAATATGATCAATTTACAGAAGAAAGTATAAAGTCGTTTTTTTCGAAAGAGTATAAAGTGTCCAATTATGCTGATCGCATGGGATATAGGCTTGACGGAGATGTTTTAAATAGAGCTGAAGAGATAGAAATTTTATCGAGCCCAGTTACATTCGGGACAATTCAAGTACCGAATGGTGGACAGCCTATTATATTAATGGCGGATAGACAAACGACAGGTGGTTATCCGAGAATTGGAAATATAATTTCAGTAGATTTACCTCTTCTAGCGCAGCTGAAACCAGGAGACTATGTAACTTTTGAAAAAATAACTATGGAAGAAGCTGCACAATTATATATAAAGCAGGAAACAAGTATGAGTCTATTAAAGAAATTCATCGCTTTACGAAGCTGAGATTAGGAGGAAAACATCGTGACTACAATCGATTTAAACTGTGATTTAGGAGAAAGTTTTGGAGCTTATAAAATGGGGAATGATGATGAAATTCTTCCGTTCGTTTCCTCTATAAACGTTGCTTGTGGTTTTCATGCGGGTGATCCGGCCGTTATGCGGCAAACGGTTGAAAAAGCTCTGCAGCATAACGTAGCAATAGGGGCACACCCTGGATTTCCTGATTTAATTGGATTTGGGAGAAGGAACATGCATGTTTCAGCAGATGAAGTGTACGATTATGTTTTATATCAAATTGGCGCATTAGAAGGATTTGTTAAAGCTGCCGGAGGGAAAATGCAACATGTAAAACCGCACGGTGCCTTATATAATATGGCGGCAACTGATTCGGAAATTGCGGATGCAATCGCAAAGGCAATTTATCATATTAACCCTGGATTATTACTTTACGGATTAGCGAATAGTGAGGCATTTATAAGGGGAACAGAAAAATATAATATAACTCTCGTACAAGAAGCTTTTGCTGATCGTACGTATAAGCAGGACGGAACTTTAACGAGCCGTACAGAAGAAAATGCTCTTATAAAAAATGAAGATGAAGCGATAAAACAGGTACTTCAAATGGTGAAGGAAGGGTATGTAGAAGCAGTTAATGGAGGGAAAGTAGCAGTTCAAGCGCAAACGATATGTTTACACGGGGATGGAGAGAAAGCAGTCCAATTTGCGGGAAAAATATACAGAACATTCGAACTTAATGGCATTTCTATATGCGCACCAAATAAAGTGAAACTTTAATTAGCGGGATTAAAAATGAGAGGAAGTGTTAAAATTGATTAAATTAATTGGGATACTACTTGTTGCAGTTGGGTTTTTATTTAGATTAAATACACTGTTAGTAGTAATGGTTGCGGGTATTGTTACTGGTATGGTTTCAGGCTTAAGCTTTTATGATGTGATCAGCATGTTCGGTAAATTTTTCATAGAAAATAGATACATGTCTATGCCTATTATACTAACTTTACCGGTAATCGGGATTTTAGAGCGTTACGGATTGAAAGAAAGAGCAGAAGCACTTATAACGAAATCAAAAGGAGCAACAACTGGAAGAGTATTAATGTCATATTTTACGATAAGAGAATCATCAGCAGCACTTGGACTAAATATTGGTGGGCATGCGCAAACGGTGAGACCGCTTGTTGCACCAATGGCAGAAGGGGCTGCGCAAGGCAAATATGGTAAACTCCCTGAAAAATTGAGAGAAAAGATTAAAGCAAATGCAGCAGCTGCGGAAAATACAGCTTGGTTTTTCGGAGAAGATATTTTCATCGCAACTGGTGCCATTCTATTAATGAAAGGGTTCTTCGATTCAGTAGGTATGCATGTCGGTGTATGGGATATGGCGCTTTGGGGTATTCCAACTGCGATATCTGCTCTTATTGTGAGCTGGATTAGGTTTAGAAGGTTTGATAAGTATATAGAAAAAACAATAAAGGCAGAAGAAAAACAAGAGAAGGAGGCTATATGATATGAACATAATCACAATGGATACAATCTATTATGTATTAGGAATAATCGTTGCATTTATCGCTGTTCGTATTGCATTTGATCGTGAACATCCAAACCGATTCGGTTCTAGTTTATTTTGGGCATTGTTTGCAGTTACATTTTTATTCGGAAATGTAATCCCTTCGTTTTATGTTGGCTGTATTGTGCTTGTTATGGTTGTTTTAGCTTCATTAAATAAAGTAACAAAATCTGAAGAGAAAGAAGTACCAGTGCAAGAACGTGTGAAACATGCTGAGAAATTAAAGAATAAAATTTTCATGCCTGCACTATTAATACCTATTTTTACAATTATCGGTACATTAACGTTAGGGAAAATCAAATGGGGAAATGTCGCACTTGTTGATCCTGATAAAGTGACATTAGTTGCATTAGCGTTAGGAGCATTACTCGCATTCGTTGCGGCGATGCGTATTACAAAATCAAAAATAACAACGCCTGTTCAAGAAGGAAGTAGGTTATTACAAGCAGTTGGTTGGGCTGTTATTTTACCACAAATGTTAGCGGCACTTGGCGGTATTTTCGCGAAGTCTGGCGTTGGCCAAGTTGTTTCTGATTTAGTCGGACAAGTGTTACCGACAGAGTATCCATTCGTTGCTGTTATGGCCTATTGTTTAGGAATGATGCTATTTACAGTCGTAATGGGAAATGCATTCGCAGCGTTTGCAGTAATTACTGGCGGAATCGGCTTACCTCTAATTGTACAAATGCACGGCGGGAATCCAGCTATTATGGCAGCACTCGGCATGTTTGCTGGATATTGCGGAACATTGCTTACTCCAATGGCAGCAAACTTTAATATTGTTCCTGCAATGCTCTTAGAATTGAAAGATAAGAATGCAGTCATTAAGGCGCAAGTACCAATTGCTCTTTCCATTTTCATTATAAATATGTTTATAATGTACGGCCTTGTATATCGTTTCTAATTAGGAGAGTGAAACTATGAAAACAGTATTATTAACAGGATTTGATCCATTCGGCGGAGAAAGTATCAACCCAGCTTGGGAAGTCGCAAAAAGTTTACATGAAAAAACAATCGGAGAGTACAAAATTATTAGTAAACAAGTTCCAACTGTCTTTCATAAATCAATAAGCGTATTAGAAGAGTATATAGAAGAACTAAATCCTGAACTGATTATATGTATTGGGCAAGCTGGGGGCAGACCAGATATTACGATAGAGCGTGTAGCAATTAACGTTGACGACGCAAGAATTGCTGATAACGAAGGGAACAAGCCTGTGGATGTACCAGTTGTAGAAGAAGGACCGGCTGCATATTGGTCGACGTTACCGATGAAAACAATTGTAAAAAAACTTTGCGAAGAAGGTATACCAGCTTCCGTTTCACAAACAGCAGGTACATTCGTTTGTAATCACATATTTTATGGCCTTATGCATGAACTGGAGAAACATGATAAGAAAATAAAAGGTGGATTTATTCATATTCCGTTCTTACCAGAACAAGCGAGTAACTATCCAGGGCAACCGAGTATGTCACTTTCTACTATTAGTAAAGGGATAGAGTTGGCAATCGAGGTAACGACGGAAGTAGAAGTAGATATTGTAGAGTGTGGTGGCGCGACGCATTAAGTAAAATGAATTGTACAACACCTATTGTAAACAACTGGTATAATAAGTATAGGAATATACATAGAGGTGATTTTTGTGCAATTTGAAGAAGTACGTTTGATATTAGAAAAAGCGAAGAAAATTACAGTGTTAACAGGGGCTGGCGCAAGTACGGAAAGTGGAATCCCTGATTTTCGTTCAGCAAATGGATTATATGCTGATGCGAATGTAGAGATGTATTTGTCGAGAGGCTATTATAATAGAAATCCGAAAGAGTTTTGGAAGCATTATAAAGAAATCTTTCAAATTAATACGTTTCATCAATATAAACCAAATCGTGGGCATCGCTTTTTAGCGGAGCTAGAAGAACAAGGGAAAGACATAACGATTTTAACGCAAAATATTGATGGTTTGCATCAAGTAGGTGGTAGTAAACATGTAATTGATTTACATGGAACACTTCAAACTGCGCATTGTCCGAAGTGTAAAACGGGATATGATTTACAATATATGATTGATCATGAAGTACCGCGTTGCGGGAAGTGTAATTTCATTTTAAATCCAGATGTTGTTTTATACGGAGATACGTTACCGCAATATCAAAATGCAATCAAACGTTTATATGAAACAGATGTACTTCTCGTAATGGGGACGTCACTCAAGGTACAGCCTGTCGCTTCATTCCCAGAAATCGCAAAGCGGGAAGTAGGCGCAACAACAATTTTAGTAAATGAAGAGTTAACAGGGCAAGAATACAATTTTGATTTTGTTTTTCAAAATAAGATTGGTGAATTTGCCAAAGGGTTATCTTCGATTAAATAAGTTTTTGTTTTCGTAAAGAAACTGAGGTGAATGATGTCACCTCAGTTTTTTTGTATGAATTATATTCATGTTATTGCGTATTAAGGGGAATGGTAATAAAT
>NZ_JBHWYR010000111.1:0-11172 GCF_042728695.1 Bacillus sp. NPDC060175 | reverse complement strand
CAAATATTTTATTGATAAACAAAACTAAATATTCACTATTATAACTATACGTGGTTTAATATATATAATAAACAAACATTTCTGTCTTTTATGAGGAGGTACTATGAAAGCAAACGTAGGGGATACTATACTTTTTCAAAGAAATAACCTGAAAATCACTGGCTCTGTATTAAAACTGTACACTGAATCTGTCTTAGTTGAAATTACAGATGTAAATGGTGGTACTTTTGAATTTGATCGAACTATTGTGAATCATAAAAACTATAAAATCTTAAATACAAACAAATAATGAAATACAAAATAGTCCCTCTGTTTTATAACAGAGGGACTATTTTGTACAATGAACATCCATTAGTTTATATATCCTAATACATTAACAATCTTGCTTGCTTTTAAATTATTAATGTAATAATAAATTTCTAATCCTCTTCTCTCTGCTTTTAGCACTTTACCTTTCATTTTTGATAAATGCTGTGAAACAGTCGATTGCGGAATGTTTAATATTTCTGTCAATTGCGTTACATTACAAGTTTTACGGACACTTAATTCATTTACAATTTGTAAACGTATTGGATGCGCCATAATTTTTAAAATATCTACATCTTCTTCAGTAACTAAAGTTTTTTTTATCTCGCTCGTATATGTTGTCATAAGACATTCCCCTTTTATTTGAATTCCTTTTTATTAAAATCTGCTTCTAAATAAAATGTAATCTCTAAAATACAATTAAGACCCTTATATAGAAATAATAGGATTTTGATTATTTAAAAACAGCAATGCTATTTATTTTATTTATTTGGTACATATACATAATACAATTTTAATATGTGCTGCATGTGAAGTTAGCATAAATTTATGGTGAAGATTCTTCATTCATTTATACATAAACTGATAGGACTTCTTCGTAGTTCATTTATTATTTCGATTGGCTTATTGTCTTTTATATAGATGCGAGGTATCCTTCTACTTAACATACAAGTAATCTCATAATTAATTGTACTTAATATATCTGCAACGCAATCTACACTTATTGATTCCTCGCCTTGATTACCATAAAAGACCACTTCATCCCCAACATGTATTGGCATGATTTTTGTTACGTCCAACATTAACTGGTCCATACAAATACGTCCTATAATAGGAACTTTCATACCCTTTATTAATACAAACCCTTTATTCGAGAGTTGCCTGCTGACACCATCCGCATATCCAACCGGTATCGTCGCAATCCATTCTTCTCCTGTCGCTGTATATGTTGCTCCATAGCCAACCCCATTTCCTTTTTTTACTTTTTTGATATGCGCAACTTTTGATTTAAATGTCAGGATAGGCTGTAACGAAATAGCTTCTTGATTGACATCTGCAGATGGATAGAGACCGTATAACGCGATTCCAAGGCGGACCATATTTCCTTTTGTTTCTCTCATATCAATTGTAGCAGCACTATTATTGGCATGAATCCATGGAATAACAATTTGTAACTCTTCTGCTTTGCTTACGGCTTTTTGAAATACCTCTTGTTGCATGAGAGTATACATTTTATCCCTTTCATCTGCACAAGCGAAGTGCGTGTACATTCCTTCAACCTGAATATATTTTGTACACTTTAATGTTTGTAAAAACAATGTGACTTCATTAAGTTGTAAACCGAGTCGGCTCATTCCAGTGTCAATTTTAATATGGATGTACGCATTCTTTTCCATTTGTGAAGCAACCTCTTCTATAGCATGCAAATCCTCAATTGTATATACTGTCATGCTTAAATCATACGTAATTGCATCTACTATCGCTTCATACGGTGTGTATCCAAAGATTAATATTGGTACAGCTATACCAGCTTCTCTAAGTTCAATTCCTTCATCTACAAACGCAACTGCCAAGTGACTTGTGCCTGCCTCTATTACCGCCTTCGCAATCGGAACTGCCCCGTGTCCATAGGCATTCGCTTTTACAACTGTCATAATCGCTGTACCAAATGGAATAGCTTGTTTGTACTGTTGGAAATTACGTTGCAGTGCATTTAAATCAACTTCAATAATAGTATGTCTACCGTAGTTAACGTTCATAATTTATTTACCCCCTATATTAAGCTATCAAAAATGCTCTTCCTGAAGAGCCAAGTTCATGAATCCGTAAAAGTCATTAGTATTCAAACGAAAATCCTTCGGTTATTATTTTTTTAGTATTCCTTCAGTTATTTTTACCTCGTAACCTTCCGTGAGCTAAAATCGTTAAAAATCACATTCACTCTCACCCTCATATTTTTACATATCTTTACCTATCCAAAAAGGTACACACATTATGTATTTTTACAGTCTAGTGGTATGGTGGAGAGGTATAGAGATACCTCTTTGTAATACAATTGCTTTACGAAGTAATACTATATGAGTAATAAATATATCTACTGTATAAAAATATTCATAAGATGACGTCATGTCCTACAACTATATAATTTAACTATTCATTTTTACGGTAATTTCAATGTATATTAACCATTTAAATATAGTTTACGAATTGATAATTAGGAGGCTCTTGTAAAGTAAATTACAAAAAGGGTATTTTAGTTGGTCTTATATGTGTATTTGTATTTTCATTAAGTGGTTGTAATTTTATCGATGGGTTTAAAAGCAGATTTGCTTCTAATACGGAAAAGGTAGAAAACCAGGAGGAAAAATAAATCCGTACAAAAAAGACGACATTTTATATGTCGTCTTTTTTGTTTCAACTTTAAAGTGAACTCTCATTATTACTTTATTACACCAAAGCCCGTCAGTCATTCCTTAGTTCAAAACCAGTAAAAGCTTACACTGTTTTCCATAATGATAAAGCATAAATCCAGTTTGGATCCCCATTTCCTTGGTAATTTTGGACAGCTTCATACACTTTCCCTTCGTGTACGACTCTATCTCCCTTTTTATATGCCTTCTTTGAATTCCACGCTTCGTATGAAGCGCTCTCAGTTTTTGTGGTAACTTTGAATACATCGCTTTGTGTTGATTCATTTCCAGCTACATCAACAGCTTTCACCGTATATTTATATGTAGTATTAGCAAGCAAATTTTTGTCCATATGAGAAGTAGTGTTGGATGTTCCAATTTTTTTCATTACGCCTGATATTTCTCTGTAAATATCGTAATGGTCTACACCATCATTATCGTCAGACGGACTCCACATCAGATCAACACTTGATGCTGTCGTTCCCATGCTGTGTAATCCTTTTGGCTGTGTAGGTGCTTTTGTATCAAGAATCGCTACTGATGTTTTCACTTTAACTGCCGTACTTTCTTTCGATACATTTCCAGCTGCGTCAATCGCTTTTACAGTATAAGAGTATTCAGTACTTGGTTGTAAATGTTTATCAATAAAATGAGTGCCTGGTACTGTGTCAATAATCTCTCCATTGCGTAGGACCTGATAACCTTTTACCCCTACATTATCCGTAGAAGCGGTCCATGCTAGTTCTACACTATTTGCTGTAACTTTTGTTGCCTCAAGTCCATTTGGATTACTTGGTGCTTCTGTGTCTGGTTTTTCATTATTGACTAGATTTACATCAATTACATTATAGAATGCATTTGCTGTATCAGCTACATCCCATACCGCTAAAATAACATGGTATCCACTACGATCAGTAGGTACGTTAATTTTGTGATTTAAATTGTTTAAAGCTGCAGAGCCATCATGTTGTACAGTTCCAATTGGCTCAAAGTCTGCTCTTGTTAGCGCTTTATTTGGATTCCAACCTTTTTTCGTAATATAGTAATGCCATTTGCTTGTTAAGTGAGGAGCTGTATACTTCCATGTGAACGTATTTTCTCCACCTGTTATCGTATTTTTAAACCAACGCTCTGTTGTTTGTTGATCCAAAATACCACCAAATTTCCCACCTGCCGAAGCAATCTGCCCATCAACTGGGCCACCTTGTGGAAATCCTTTTGGAGCTTCTAAGCTTTGAGGTTCATACATAATACTTTCGCAGTTCACGTTCAGTGCGCCGTAAGTTGGGCTACATAAAGCAGAACGACTTCCAGGTTTTTCAACAAAACCGTGCGCATATGCATTTTGAGGAATGAGAGTCGTGCCTATGATTCCAGCCGTTAATGCAACGGCTCCCAGACTTTTCTTGTTCATCTTCATATTTAGTAGGTGTTTTAAAATTCGATTATTCATGTTCGTATCCCCTTCTTGTTATACTTCGTAGTGTGATGAGGGCTTTGATGCAAAAGAATAACAATAAAGACACTTGTTTTGGAGAGTGCGTAAGAAACGCACACTTAATAATGAACGAATGTTCCATTCATTATTATTGAATATTTATCTTTACGGATATATCATGACATATAAACTACTAAAACTTGTGCAGAAGTTGTGCAGAAGCGTCGAACTTAATACTAACACTAGCTAAATATTAAATTCACTTAGATGCTTATACATACAACTTCTTCATTTTTAACACATGTTAGGCGTTTGTATATACTATTACAAAACACATTTTTATAAAGGAGGGAATCATATGCCTACAATGTTACAAGAAGAAGTTGAAGAAGCACGAGAAACATATGTCAGTCGTATCATATTAGTAGGTGGATCAGCATTATTTTTAGCGGGTGGTGTTATATCGGCAATTTCTGCTTTTAAAACTTATAATCGATTATCACATACGCCGCCTACTTCAGATAACTCATAGTTCCTTATTTCATACAAACGCCGCCTCCAATAAGGAGACGGCGCTTTATTTATTATTTCACTAAATTTCTCCGCAATTAAATCTTGTTACTTCACCACAAACTTAGTCTGACTACACCCATCCTTCTGCTTTGTTACTTCTAATACAGCTGGCATTGCGTTTTTCAGTTCTTGAACGTGTGAAATTACACCGATAAATCGGCCTGATTTTTGTAAATCGATTAGGGCGTCAACTGCTTTCGTTAATGACTCTTCATCTAATGAGCCGAACCCTTCATCGATAAACATCGTTTCGATGGAAATACCACCTTCATACGCTTGAATAACGTCTGCCATTCCGAGCGCTAAGCAAAGTGATGCGTTAAATTTCTCACCGCCAGATAATGTTTTTACATCTCGAGTTTGACCTGTATATGCGTCGTATACATCTAAGCCTAATCCACTTTGTCGATTCCTCTTTTCAACTCGTTCGCTTCGTTTTAAATAAAATTGTCCATTTGATAATTTACGTAGTCGTTCGTTCGCAATTTGAACAATTTGTTCTAAATACTCAATTAAGATGTAACGTTCAAAGGATATACGACTATCGTTATCCCCTTTCATTACTTCATATAAATCAACAAGTTCTTGGAATGCTTTTTCTTCCTCATGAATTTGTTCATCAATTCGTTTAATATTTTCATGTAAATCCGTAATATATGATACGGCGTTTTGAGCACGTTGTCGTTTTTCTTTAATAATATCAAGGTTAATTTCCAATTCTTTCACTTGCTCATCTAATGAAGAAATGTCTATATACGCTTTATCTTTTAAGTGTGTCTTTAATTCTTCAATTTGTTTTGTAAGTACTTCTAGAGATGAGTAATAACTTTGGATTTCTTGTTGTAACTTATCCATCTCAGCATCATTTAATTTGGATTCTGTATATGTTAATTGATCTGTAAATCCGCTTTGTTCTAGCTCTTTCATAAAGCGTGTGAAAGTCTCTTCTTTCTTCTCTTTTGCACTATTAAATTGATTAGAAGCACTATCATGTTCTGCTTGAATACGTATATTTTCATTTTGCCAATGTTGATACGCTTCTTGTACTTTCTCCCATTCATCTTCCATTAAACGAAGTTCTTGTAGAGCTTGGTCAAACTGTACTTTCCAAACTTGTACCGTTTGCAAGCTTTCCGGAATATTTTGCTTATCATGTTCATATGACGTACGAAGCTGCATACACTCCATTTCAGTACTGTGCTGCACGGTTTCTACTTCACGCTTTTGTTTCTGGAGTTCTTCTACTTTTTCTTCTACGCTTTTTATATTCACAGCAATTTGCTTACGCGTTTCTTCACTTGATTTTAACGTATTTACTTCTGCTGCTAATTGCTTTCCTTTTTGAACGAGCGCACTATATGTTTCTACTAATTCTTCTGAGCGATACCCTCGCTTTAGGACTTCTTCTATCACTTGTTCATATTGAACTCGATAGAAATTCCACTTTTCTTCTAATTGAACATGTGATTTTTCCGCAACGTTTTTCTTTTCTCTTAGCCCATTTAACTCTTTTTCATCAATTGCATTACTTTGCTCTGTAGCTTTTTTCGGGTGATCCATACTACCACATACTGGACAAGATTCACCATCATGTAAATGAAGAGCTAATATACCAGCTTGCTCACCTAACCAGCGGCGTTCCATATTTTCATACGCACTAACTGCAAGTTGCATCTTATGAAACGCAATTTCTTTTTCTTGCTCGTATTTTTGTTTTTCTTGCCATACATCATATGCCTGCTTTAATACTTTTGCATCTTCTCGCATATTCGTTAGTTCTTCTACTTTAGCTACATATTGTTCAAGCGCTACTTCTAATTGCTGTAATTCGCCAGACATTCTTTGTTTTTCATTTTTATGCGCTTCTAGTTGTTCATCTAACTTTTGCATACCTTCTTTTAATTTTCCTATTTGAATTTCAGCATTTTGCAAATTTAACTTTTTCTCAGCTAATGATGCAATAATTGGTTGTAACTCTTCTAGTCTTTGAACTTGTTTTTTAGCATTTTCTCGCTCGGATGCCTTATTCTTTAATGCTTCATATTTCTCCTGAGCAAGTGCAAAACTGTTCATTATATGCTCTTTTTTTGCGATTATCTGTTTTAACAAACTTTCAGACTGCTGTTCATATTGCATCGCTTCCTCATACCATTGCTCAAATGGTAATAATCGCTTCGCCTGTTCCGCATGTTTAAAAGATTTTTCTTTCATTTCGATTACGGCACGGTTTTCTTGTAAAGTACTGTACTTCTCATTCTTTTGTTCTAAATCTTTGAATTTCTCATTTACAACTTTTGCTGCATGAAAACGTGCCTCTGCTTCTTTTAATTGTTTCGTTTTGTCATTTTGTTCTAAGTGTAATTGCTCAACCTCTGTATTGTACCAAATTGTTTCTTGTTCTAATGCCTCTACTACTTGATGTGTATTTACATGCTCTTGCTCCACTAATGTCTCTAATAATGCCCCATCACGTATTGGTAATTTAAATACATTACGGAAATATAGCTCACGTTCTTTTTGTTTTTCTTGTAAGACGTCTTTCCATTGTTTACGCTTTTGATCTAATATCTCACGCATTAATTTATAACGATCTGTTTTAAAAATGCGGCGTAGTATTTCTTCTTTATTTTCCGTTTCAGATGTTAATAATTTTCGGAACTCTCCTTGCGGTAACATGACAATTTGGCTAAATTGATGTTTACTTAATCCAATTAAATCTTCAACTTTTTTATTTACATCCGTTACATGAAAACGATCGACACATGGAACTTTTTCCTCATCAATTACTTCATATAATTCGACTGCATGTCCTGTAATTGTTTTATTCCCTTGTTTTTTATGGCCCAGTTGTCGTTTAATTTCATAACTTTTTCCTTTTAATTGAAAAGTTAATTCCACGCTTGTATAAACATCATCATCAGCAAATTGGCTACGAAGCATGTTTGTATCACTGCGCTCTTCTCCACTAGCCTCTCCATATAATACATAACAAATCGCATCAAAAATCGTTGTCTTTCCAGCTCCTGTATTTCCAGAAATAGCGAAAATACGATGCTCACCAAGATCTTTAAAATCGATTACTTCTTTCTGTTTATATGGACCAAATGCGGTCATTATAAGCTGAATCGGTCTCATCCTCGTTCACCTTCCCGTTCTTGCACTGTTTGCAAAACATCTAAAAATAGACGTTCTTTCTCTTCTGATAAATCTAGCCCTTTCATTTCTTTATAAAATGCTTTTAAAAGAGATAAATCATCCGTTTTATGTCTTGAAACAGTTACTTCATTTTCATCTGTGAACTCTCGTCTTTGAATAGATCTTTCAACATGCATTGCATTTGGGTATACAGAACGTATTTTTTCCATTGGCTGCAAGACAGGATTTTCATCTAATAATTTCACAAATACATAATCTTCACTCACTGGATGAAGTAATAAATCGTCTATTTTCGCTTCTACTGTACGCATTTTACGACGTGGTGTAAGTAAACGTTTTTCAATTGTTGTTTCACCTTTTTCATCCAGTTCCACAATATAATATCCTTTTTTATGCTTTTCTTCAGAAATAGAATATGCAAGTGGTGAACCTGAATAACGAATTGTCTCATTACGTACAAAATGCGCTTGATGTAAATGGCCAAGCGCCGTGTAATGAAACTTATCAAAATAATGACTATTTACATATTCAGCACCACCAATTGAAAGTGGTCGTTCCGCATCACTCGTATTTTCCTCTGCCTCTCCTGAAGAAGTTACAAATGCATGTCCTACAAATACGTGTCTCGCTTCTTTATCCATCGTTTCAGAGAGTTCATTCATAAAAATACGCATCGCGTCATCATGAGAACGAACATCTTCATTTTTCAATATATGTCTAACAATACTTGGATCTGCATACGGAACGAGATGGAAATGAACCTCTCCGTATTCATCATTTAAAACAACAGGATTGTATGGAAATTGAAATTGTCCAACAATATGTAATCCTTGTTTTTTCATTAAATTACTACCAAAATGTATGCGGTCCGGACTATCGTGGTTTCCTGCAACCGCGATTATTGGTGTTTGTAAATCAATAACTATCTTTTGTAATACATCATTTAATAAGTCTACTGCTTCTGTAGGTGGAATTGCTCGGTCATATAAATCTCCTGCAATAATTACAGCATCCGGTTTTTCTTCTTCAACAGCTTGCACAAACTGATCTAACACAATTTTTTGATCTTCAGTCATATATACACCATGAACAAGCTTACCTAAATGCCAATCCGCTGTATGAAAAAACTTCATATTACCCTTCTCCTTTTAGTTTACTGATTGTAGTGAAACAAGCTGATAGTTTAGTGTAGTTTTTCCGTTCTCCCATTCTAACTTTTGGACAATTGCACTACCGATTCTTTCTTCGTTTGATTTATATAAAGGCAATATTTCTTGAATAGTAAATAGATGATAACCATCTAAAATTAATTGAAATAAATTATCTTCTATATGTACTCTTACTTCTTTTTCATTTGAAATAATTTTTGTGTGCATCTCAAATTTCATGCTAGATACAACCCCTTTTTTTCTAATCTCTACATTTTAATAGTATAGTGGTCATGCAAGATTGACAAGTAAATACACTGCGATGTACATACTTTTTTAATTATAAGTATTTTATGTTTTTTTTACATAAAATACGGTATGTGAAATTATCAATATACAAAAATAAAAATGCCCTTTCTGGCATCCTTATTTTTGTAAGTACTCTTTCATAATGTAATACAATACAGTTATTAAGACAATTGCTACAAAAAACGCGAATACGGCCACAACATACCCATCTTTATTTAGTAAAAAACATATGGAAATAGATATTATAAAAATCGGAAACACGAGACGCACCTTATCCTTCACTTCTTCTGTCGTATCTGTATGATGAAAATACTGTGTAATTCCTACCATAAGAGATGACAAAATAATTACCGACAATAGTAAAGGTCCTGGCATTCCGATCTCTCCTTTCTCTATTTCTAATTATATACAAACCCCACACTCTTTAAAAGTTAGATAATTCAGCCTTTTAACCTTTTCTACATCCACTCTTTAATGTATTGTTACGCCACGTATACTAACTCAATATAAGTTATACATATAATAGCGCCTTCAACACTATGATTTCAAATAATTGCGCTTACAGTAATGTTGTAATATTCCTCTTCATCCTCTGAAATCCTGCAAATATAACTCGTCAAAATATGCGATAAATAATAACACTAAGCACCTAATTTAGACAAAAATTATAGAGGACATTTCAGCATGTATCAAGAAATAAGAATAGAAAGATAAGTAAGGGAGGATTTATTATGACCGAACACGTTTTATTTTCTGTTAGCGAAAACGGCGTTGCATCTATTACTTTAAACCGTCCAAAAGCACTTAATTCTTTATCCTATGACATGTTACAACCAATTGGGCAAAAACTTAAAGAATGGGAGCAAGATGGGCGTATTGAACTCATCGTTTTAAAAGGAGCTGGGACGAAAGGTTTTTGTGCAGGTGGTGATATTAAAACGCTTTACGAAGCACGTTCTAACGAAGTTGCATTACAACATGCAGAGCAGTTTTTTGAAGAAGAATATGAAATTGATACATTTATTTATCAATACAAAAAACCAATTATCGCTTGTTTAGATGGAATCGTAATGGGCGGTGGTGTCGGTCTGACAAATGGAGCTACGTATCGAATTGTAACAGAGCGTACGAAGTGGGCAATGCCTGAAATGAACATCGGTTTCTTCCCTGATGTCGGTGCTGCTTATTTCTTAAATAAAGCACCTGGATATACTGGTCGATATGTTGCTTTAACAGCATCCATTTTAAAAGCTCCTGATGTATTATATATTAAAGCTGCTGATTACTTTATGACATCAGATTCATTACCAAATTTCCTTACCGCACTTGAAAATGTAAATTGGAAAAACGAAGATGTACATACTCATTTAAAAGATGTTATTCGTACATTTGCAACTGCTCCAAACTTAGATGGCAATCTTTCTTCTTCATTAGAAGAAATTAATTCGAATTTTGCATTCGATACAATTGAGGGAATCATTCAATCGTTAGAGAAAGATCAAAGTACATTTGCCCAAACAACGAAAGAAAAGCTATTATCCAAATCCCCTGTTTCATTAAAGGTAACATTAAAACAGTTTATCGATGGCCAAGAAAAGTCAGTTGAAGAATGTTTCGCGACAGATCTTATACTCGCTAAAAACTTCTTGCGACATGAAGATTTCTTTGAAGGAGTACGCTCCGTTGTAGTTGATAAAGACCAAAATCCAAATTATAAATATAAACAATTAAGTGATGTTTCAGAAGAAGATGTAAATCGATTCTTTAACTTACTTAACGCCTAAACAAAAAGGCCATATAGAGTAGCTCACTCTCAGCTACTCTATATGGC
>NZ_JBHWYR010000110.1:0-11416 GCF_042728695.1 Bacillus sp. NPDC060175 | reverse complement strand
TTATAATAGCTTACTATTAAATCCTCTTTTAATTTTTTACTTATTTTATTAATGCAACAAGCATGAATTTAATGGAATTAAACTACATTAATTGATATTTTTTTAGTACTAAACGTTGTATAGTTCAAAAAGTAGTAAATTGTGTGCAATTACTGTACAATAATTATAAAGATTATCTTGAAAAGGTGATTACTATGAAAGATTTTGATTTTTACGAGGAATTAGAATTTTTAGAGAAGTTAAAAGTAGGAATTGGAGAAACTTCTGAGATTACAGGGATTCCTCAGCGACAATTAAGGTATTGGGAAGAAAAAGGGATTATATCATCTTTAACAAATGAAAAGGGAAATGTACGAAGGTATAACTATACAACTATCAAAAAAATTCTGTTGATTAAAGAGTTTTTGGATGAGGGTTATTCATTAGAAGGTGCTACAAATAAAGTGCAGAAAAGGTTAGAAAATTTAGATAATATATTTACTCAGATTAAAAATAATGGTGAGATGTCTTCGGACTAATTATGATAATTACTTGTGTCAGCTACTTACAGATAAATAAAATTAATGTATTTTTAAATTTATATGGTAGATATTATTGTCCTTCAGTTAGTACCTTCTCATAACTTTAAGAAATACTAGGATTCACGTTTGAAATTAAGCTAAAGAAGATGGTGTATCTCCTGAAAAATTACAGAATAAGCTTCTCTTAGTCGCAGAGTTGATAAATGTAATTGAGGAAGGTTATTTAGGGATTATACGGAAAAAAGACTAGAGGAATATTGGTCTTCCCCCCTGTCAAGTAGACAGTCAAAAAAAGACTAAGGTACCAGTGTGTTTCGATATTCAACTGGGGAACAGTTCTGTTGCAAAGTTTCAAAAAGCATAAACAAGTGCTGCTAAATGGGGGAACTATTTAGGCAGTGATTAATAATTTGTGTAATTCATCATACGTTGAAAAACCGAAGTCTGAGCCAAGACTTCGGTTTCTTTTATATAGAGCATGAGTGGTTTCGATTTCTTTTATCGTACGTGAAGAAAAACGCCTCTTAACATGTCTATAATCTTGTTTGACGAGATTGTTCAAATATTCAAATTGAAACATTATCAGCCTGATATTATTTTGTTAATGGTAAGATCATACCTAGGATACAACCTCAGTTTTCATAATTTAGTGGAAATGATGGAGGAACGGGGTTTATCCATTTCTCATACAACGATTATGCGTTGGGTTCTTCAGTATGGTACTGAATTGGACAAATGGATCCGACGTTATCTCAAACAAATGGCTCTTGGAGAGTCGATGGAACAGAAAGGAAATACAATCGATTTTTGCTTAAGCAAAACAAGAAATCAGAAGGCTGCAAAGAGCTTTTTCAAGAAAGCGCTGCGTTTTTTTCACGTTTCAAAACCTCGTGTTATAACAGTCGATAAGAATCCGGTTTATCCTATAGCAATTGAACAGTTGAAAAAGAAAAAAGCATACCTAACGGTATGCGGCTTAGACAACAAAAGTGCTTGAATAACATAGTAAAACAAGATTATCACCTTATAAAGAAGCAATACAATTTCACTAGAAATATATGCACTACATTCTCTTTTACTTTATCTTTGCACCAGAACTTTTCGTACTAATCCTAATAATTAATTGGCCAATAAAATTTTAGCTTTTTCTTTTAATGTTTCTTTTGTAGAAAAACTGCCTATATTTTTATATTTTTTATAACGTTGTCTTAATAATTCCTCTTTTTCTAATTCTTTTAAAGCAGTCAAAGATTTAGTAATTATTTTTTTTATCTCTATTGCTTGTAAACTTAGATTGGTATGGGCTCCACCTCTTACTTCAGGAATTATTCCCTCGATTATTCCTAGTTCCTTTAAGTCCTGAGCAGTAATTTTCATAGTCTCTGCCGCACGTTTAGCTTTGGTAGCATCTTTCCATAAAAGAGCCGCTGCACCTTCAGGTGATATAACAGAGTAAATCGAGTTTTCAAGCATGTATAAATGATTACTAACCCCTATACCTAAAGCTCCACCACTCCCTCCCTCACCAATTACAATACTAATAATTGGCACCGTTAATGCAGCCATTTCAAATAAATTATTAGCTATCGCTTGACTTTGACCTCTTTCTTCAGCCTCTTTTCCAGGATAAGCACCTTTGGTATCAATAAATGTGATTATAGGTCGTCGGAATTTTTGCGCTTGTTTCATTAATCTTATAGCTTTTCTATACCCCTCTGGGTGTGGCATGCCAAAATTCCGGTGAATATTTTCTTTTGTGCTCTTGCCTCTTTGATGACCAATAATTGTTACTGGTTGTTTTTCAAACATACCAATGCCACCAATAATCGCGGAATCATCACCATATAATCTATCTCCATGCATTTCGAAAAAATCAGTAAATAATTCTTTTATATAATCAAGAGTAGTAGGACGATTAGGATGTCGTGATATTTGGACACGATCCCACGGAGTTAATTGATTGTACATATTATTTTCAAATAGTTTTAATTTGTGTTCTAATTTTTTTATCTCATCAGAACCATCAATATTTCTTAAAGGCATTATTTCTTTCAAATCAGATATCTTATTTTTCAACTCAATAAGGGAAGATTCTAAACCTAAAATGCTCCTCATTTTATATCGCTCCTTGATGAATTCTTAAAATGGAACCCAGAGTATCACGCATCTGTTCCCTATTAATTATTCTATCTAATTGTCCATGTTCTAATAAAAATTCAGCAGTTTGAAAATCTTTAGGTAATTCCTCATGTATTGTTTGTTCAATTATTCGCCTCCCTGCAAAACCAATTAACGCACCAGGTTCTGCGAAATTATAATCTCCTAGAGAGGCAAAACTCGCAGATACCCCTCCTGTAGTTGGAGAAGTCATGACTGAAACATATAAATTCCCTGATAAATCTAGCATTTTTGCAGCAGCACTAGTTTTGGCCATCTGCATCAAGCTAACTACTCCTTCTTGCATCCTAGCACCACCACTGGCTGTAAATATGATAAACGGTAATTTTTTATCTATCGCTCTTTCCATTGCCCTTGCAATTTTTTCTCCTACAACTGATCCCATGCTCCCCATGCGAAATCCTGAATCCATTACAGCAATGATAATATCAAAGCTCTTAATCTTACCTTCCCCTGTTAAAATAGCATCATATAGGTTTGTCTTTTTTTGATCATGTTTCAGTTTTTTTGTATAGTCAGGAAACTTTAAAGGATTAGTAGAGATCATTTTTTTATCATATTCTACAAAACTATGTTTATCTAAAATAAAATTAATTCTTTCAGAAGCAGTCATTGGAAAATAATAACAACATCGATGGCATATTTTATAGTTTCTTTCTAGTTCTTTACTATATACAATAGTTTTACATTTTGGACACTTAACAATTAATCCATCTGGAACGTCTAATTTAGCCATTTCTGAAGGCACAGTGATATACTTATCCCTTTGTGAAAATAAATTTTTTATCATAATATTTTCTCCTTAACGAAAAAATCCATCGCCTTTAAGCATGAGATAATAGAAAATGCAATCCAATACGATGTTTTATAATATCTAATTCTGATAAACTAATCTTTTTCATTTAAATCATGTAGCTCCAAAAAGTTTGTATTAAACTTACCCGATATAAAAATTTCATTATTAAGAAGTTTCAAATGAAATGGAATAGTGGTTGCTATACCTGTTATTATAAATTCTTCTAGTGCTCTTCTCATGCGGGCGATTGCCTCTTCCCTGTTTTCTCCATAAGTGATAACTTTAGCAACCATTGAATCATAATAAGGAGGAATTATATATCCGGGATATACAGCTGAATCAATTCGGACACCAAATCCTCCGGGGGGTAAATAGTCTTCTACCCTTCCAGGAGATGGCATGAAATTTTTTTCGGGATTTTCAGCATTTATACGACACTCTATAGCCCATCCCTTACTCCGTATATCTACTTGTGAGTATCTAAGTTTTTCATCTGCAGCAATACGAAGTTGTTCTTTAACTATATCTATACCTGTTAATAACTCCGTAATAGGATGTTCAACTTGAATACGAGTATTCATTTCCATAAAATAATACTGTTGTTCTTTCAAATCATAAATAAATTCCACAGTTCCGGCTCCAGAATAATTTACCGATTTGGCTGCTTTTACTGCTGCTATACACATACTTTTTCTGCTTTTTTCATCTAGTGCAGGGGATGGCGTTTCTTCAACAAGCTTTTGTAGTCTTCTCTGTATTGTGCAATCTCGTTCTCCAAGATGAATTACGTTACCAAAATTATCACCTAGTATCTGAACTTCGATATGTCGAAAATCAGTAATATATTTTTCAAGGTAAATACTCGGATTTCCAAAAGCTGCACTAGCTTCTTGTTGAGTAATTCGAATTCCATCTATCAGTTCCTCTTTATTTTGAACAACTCGAATACCTTTCCCTCCACCACCAGCGGTTGCTTTAATAATGACTGGATAACCTATTCTATTCGCTATTTCTAATCCTTCATTTATATCATTTATAATTCCATCTGATCCCATAGTAATTGGAACACCATTGTTTTTCATAGTTTGTCTTGCAATATCTTTAGTGCCCATTTTTCTTATTGTATCCGCAGTCGGACCGACAAAAGTAATATTACATTCGGTACATAACTCAGCAAACTCAGCATTTTCTGCTAAGAATCCATAACCTGGATGTATTGCATCGCATTCCGTTAACTTTGCTAAACTTATCAGATTAATCGAATTTAAATAACTATCTTTGGCCAATACTGGGCCAATACAGTATGCTTCATCTGCCAACTGTACATGGAGTGCCTCACTGTCTCCTTCTGAGAAGACAGCGACGGTTCTAATCCCAATCTCCTTGGCAGAACGAATAATTCGAACAGCTATCTCACCTCGATTAGCTATAAGTAACTTATTAATCAATTCTATACACCTCTTACTTTTTATTAATCAAAAATAACGGTTGTCCAAATTCCACCAATTGTCCATTTTCAACAAGTACCTCAATAATTTCCCCCTGAATTTCAGATTCAATTTCATTAAATAATTTCATTGCCTCTACCATACAAATAACTGTATCTTTATGTACAACTTGTCCAACTTGTACATAGGGGTTTTCATCAGGAGATGAGGAATTGTAAAAAGTGCCTACCATAGGCGAAACCACTGTATGCAGATTTTCTATATTGGAGTCATTTTTTTTGGGAACGGATTTATCTAATTCTTCATTTTCAAATGACATCAACTTCTCTTCATCTTTGGCATCAATAAAATCAGCTCTATTTGAAATATCTATCACAGCGTTCAAGTTATTACGTGGAGATTTTTTTAGATGGATTTTCATATTATCTTTTTCATAATCTAGTTCTTCAATGTGTGTTTGATCAAAAATTTTAACTAGTTTTTGAAGTTCAGTGATACTCATAATCTTCCCCTTTTTCTTATTTCTAAATTGGTTTAAATTTTAAAAAATGTATAAGTTTTTAGTCTGCTTTTTTTAGTATACTTAATGAAAGATGACTGAACGCTTTGTCTCTCAAAGGTTTTACAACAATATAACGTGGATCATTAAGCCAATTATGGACGTTTGCCTCAGAAGGGAATTCTATTATTCGAATAGAGTTTCCAGTAAAATCTCCTATAATGTCTTTATCAACATCATATCTAAATAATACTTTCGCTCCATATTCATCTCTAACTTTCTTAGCAACAATTTTATATTCCTCTAAAGCTTGAAGTTCATTATTATTTGGCAGCATGGAAATTAAAACATACACTTTCTCATTTAAGTTCAATATAATAACCCCCGAATTATTTAATAAAAGTAGCTCAGGTGTATCCTGACCTGAGCTACTATTTTAAAGAAACTTTTAAAAGAACTTATTAATTATTAGAAACTACCTGATTTACTGTTAATTCATATTCATGAGTGTGTAATCCACCCTTAATATGATCATGTCCAGCTTCTTTAATAATCTCTTGATACTCTGGTGTTAAGAAACTATCACGAAATTCTTTTGGTTCTTTTTCAAATTCTGCAATAAATAAAACCCCTGGATTTGCAGAAATTACACTATGGAAAGCTAAGAAGGATTTAACCTTTTCATTCTTTTGTACAAATTTGAAAATACTTCCTTTTCTCCATTCTAAATATGAATCAATACCTGATAGTGGAACTTCAATTGTTCTTAATTGCATGTAATTTGTTGTAGGTACTAAGTTATCTCTTGATTTTACAACATCTGCTAAACCGTAAATTCCCTGACGAAAATCACTTGTCATAAACGGTGCAAGATTATGTACGAACTCTTCATACTCTTCACTTTCAATAAAAGCTTGAATTTCTGAAAACGCGTCAACTTTATATAGAAGAACAAGATTGTTTCTGTCAATACCTTTATATAGAACTGCAGAAGGCATTAATTCTTTAGCTCTACTTTCATACCAAACTTGTTGAGATTCTACTGCCTTATCACTTAAAAATTCCCATTCACTTACTACTAAATATGATCCTTTTTCAACTTTTAAATTCATTTCTAATCCCTGCTCTCATTTTATTTTTATTTATTTAAACGACTGTTACTTAAAAAATTTTCATTCGCTCCAGTAATACCTGTTTGTGCCCAATTCCCTGGTACCATATCTCTTATGAGAATTAAGATATTATCTTTAGAAATTTTTAAAGTTCCAGTGAAATAATCAGTCAATTGCTTTGCCCATTTATTTTTTTGTTCTTGATTATATACAGACCATACATCTACTTTAATAAGAACCATATCTTCTTCTTTTAAATCACCATTGTGATAAGTTTCTTCAGAATTCCAATTAATTAATCTACTTTTCTCAGAAAAATTACTGTCGTCTAATGTAGCTCCTGCTTTCCCCCAGTTATCTCTAGAGAGTTCTTGCGTAATAACCTGAATCTTATCTGGAGGAACATCTAACAATGTTGTTGTTATTTCTGTAACTTTATGAATTATCTCTCTTTTTAAATGATCAGATAATTTTAAAGAAGTGTTTACTGTAAAAAAAGGCACCGTATATTCCCCTTTCATTATACTTTCTCTAATACTATGTTATTCAAGTATTGAGTAGTGTGTTCTATTGACTCCATATCATTCACTGTGAGCACTGTAACATCAGGATAATCTTTTGAAACTAATTTTGATAAAACGTTCCCAGGTCCAATTTCTATAAAGATATTTACACCCTGCTCATACAAATACTGAATAGTCTGTTTCCATTTAACTGGTGAAACTATTTGTTCAACAACCGTTGATTTCCAATGTTCTGAAAACGAAATTGGTTGAGCTATGGTATTTGCAATAATATGTTGTTTAGAGTTATTAAAAGTCACCTCCTTTAAATATCGTTCAAACTTCGCAATAACTGGAATCATTAACTTAGAATGAAATGCCCCAGATACAGGTAAAGGAATTGCTGTTATATTTAAGTCAAATGCTAGTTCTAACGCATTATCTATAGAAGCGATATCACCCGATATTACTGTTTGTTTTTCAGAATTCCAATTTGCAGGTGTTAAGATTCCTCCTTCAACAGCCGCTTTACAACAAAGTGAATTTACTTCTTCTTCGGTTGCATTTAATATTGCTAACATGGATCCTGCACCCATCGAATTCATTAGTTCTCCACGATAAGCAATTAATTTTAAAGCGTCGTCAAAAGATAATACATCTGCAGCGTAAAGAGCAGCATATTCTCCAGCACTGTGTCCACATACATATGTTGGTAAGCTATTTGTTTTTTCTATAAAAGTCTCAAATAAAGATACATTTGCAGTCAACAAGCAAGGTTGGGTGATATTTGTTTGTTTTAATACTTCATCAGGTCCTCCAAACATATACTTCATCAGTGGCTTGCTTGTAATTAATTCAGCTCTTTCAAAAAAATGTTGTACTTTTGGATTACCAAAATAGACATCTTGTACCATCCCTACATGTTGTGAACCTTGACCAGCGAACATAATTGCATATTTCAGATTATTCATTATTCATCAATTCCTCTAAAGCATAAGCTACGCCATCTTCCGTGTTTGGTTTTGTGACGTAGTCAGCAACATTCTTTAGTTCTTGACAAGCATTTCCCATAGCTATTCCGAAACCCGTATGTTGAATCATCTCAAAATCATTATAGCTGTCACCAAAACTTACTATTTCACTTGGTTGAATATTCAATTGATCTGCTACATTTAAAACAGCCATACCCTTAGATGTATTTAAGGGCAAGAATTGCAGCATCCAAATACCTTTAGTCCAAGGCATAAGGACATAATCAAACATATTAGGACATTCATTTGTTATATCTTTTAAAATTTTTTCAAGTGTCCCTTTGGTGTGCATAAGTAACACTGAAGTTGGATTTTCAGTAATATCTGAATAAGATGGAATATAGTCTAATGTAATACCTAATTCTTGGGCATACCTACTACTAAGATTATTAGGTCTTTCTAAGAGTACTTCATCATCAATATTAAAATGTAATATAAATTTGGATTGATCATATAGAAATAGGATTCTTGCAATTACATTTTTATTAATTTTATTATGCAAATAAATTTTATTTGCATGGACATCTTTTACTAACGCACCATTATGTGAAACTACTAGCCCTGGGGTTTCAAGCAAATTTAAATGTTTCGTAACAGCACTAATCATTCGGCCTGTGGCCAATAAAACTGTTACTCCGTGATGATGCACTTTTTGAATAACACTAATTGTACGATCACTAAATTCATGTTTTTCGTTTAGAGATGTGCCATCCATATCAATTGCCAAAAGTTTAAAATCTGATAATTTTTTTTGTTTAAGGGTACTCTGCTCTGAAAAAGTAGTAATAGGTATCAATTGCTTTACTCTCCTAAAGTTAATTTATAAGCATCATTAACTGTTTTGATTTTCCCAATTGATGAAGTAGGAATTTTCACTCCAAACTTTTGTCTAATTAACATGACAATCTTAACTAAATCAATTGAACTGATTCCAATATCTTTAACCCAAAGGGCATCTCTTTCTAATTGATTTGAAGACAAGTTTAACCTTTCGACAACAGCCTTAGTAAATTCCTCAAACGATGCTTTCACTTGGACTTCCATTGTGAACTCCTCCTTTTTGATCATTAAAAAACCAATTAACGGTACATTCGAATAATTCGTCTTTGTGATACGGGAAAGAGTGATGAGCACCTTCTATGACTTCAAGATGATAATTAGTTTCTGGATTAACAAAGGTTACAAGATGCTCAACTTCACTCAATGGCACTGTTGCATCTTCTGTTCCATGAATAATTAATAAAGGTGTTTCAATTTTAGACACTTCTTTCAACATATCAATGCCTTTTGACGTTTCTATGATTTTAGGACCACATTGAAACAATTGATTATTATATAAGAAATCTGCTTCTTCGCCCTCCAACAAAATGTTATATGCATCTTCTCCAATTAATCTATACATTGCCCCATTTACATCTGAAAAAGGTGCCCATGCTATAGTTTTAAATATATCTTTATTCCTACTAGATGCACGAAGTGCAGTAACTCCGCCCATACAATGACCAACAATTCCAATTCGTGTGCTATCGATCTTACTCATTGAACTAACTTTGGAGAATGCAGACATTAAGTCATCTAATTCATTGTCTAAAGTCAAATCGACTAAATCCCCCTCACTATCACCAGAGCCCGCAAAATCAAAACGAAATACTGATAGCCCTTTTTCCACAGCATATTTGGCAAATTCAATAAACCTTCTACTTCCACCAGTCTTTGTACCAGCAAAACCATGACAGACTATGACACACGGCTTATTCCCTTCACCAATTGCATGGTGCATAATACCAACTAGGTTTTGACCTCGCTTATTTTTAAATACAACTGCTTCTAAATTCACCTAAATCCCCCCTATTCCGCAATCGCAATCGCAACTGCATATTTTTTATGATGACTAATACTTACATTTAAATGATTAAATCTTTTCATTTTCCATAAATCTAAAGTCTTACCATGTAGATATACTAGTGGTCTACCTAAATCATTATTTAATATTTCAATTTCGATTAAATCAATTGTATCAAGGCCCTTTTCAAGAACTTTCATAATAGATTCTTTAGCTGCAAACTTCCCCGCTAATCTTTCCTTGAAATTGACTGATTCTTTAATTTCTTCCCACTCATCTCTCGTTAGAACTATATCAACAGGATCCACTGCAAGAAGATCCACGTCTTCTATATATACGATATCGATACCAATATTACTTTGAAAACTTACACATTCTTTGTTAGCTAAATTTAAGCGATCCTTAATAAACACACTCATTTTTCCATTCAATTATATTAGCTGCACATGTAAGCCCTGACCCAAAACCAATCATCATAACTTTATCTCCTGACCGCACTGCATTCATCTCTAAAGCATCATATAATGCTATTGGAATGGAAGCGGCAGAAGTATTTCCGTGTTTTTCTAAATTAATGAAAAACTTTTCCATAGGTATCTCTAAGGTATTCGCAACTTGCTCAATTATATGAACATTTGCTTGATGTGGAATAATTAAATCTAGTTCCTCCATTGATACCCCTGTTTTTTCACAAGCATCAAGTATGGCATCGCAAATAATAGGTACAACTGCCTGAAATAATTCAAGACCCTTCATTCTTAGAAAATGTTCCTTATTATTTACAGTTTCTAATGATGCAGGTTTGGCTGTTCCTCCTCCAGACATATAAAGTAGTTCTTTACCTGATCCATCAGATTTTAATACCCCACCCAAAAATGAATTATCTTTCTTTTCCTCTAAAAGAACAGCTCCCGCTCCATCACCAAATAATACACATGTAGCACGATCTTCCCAATCAAGAAATTTTGAAAAAACCTCAGCTCCAATGACTAGCGCTTTCTTTATGTATCCGGTTTTTACAAATTGTGAAGCAGTCTCAATAGCATAAACAAACCCCGAACATGCGGCAGACATATCAAACGCTCCAGCATTAGTAGCGCCTATTGCTTCTTGTACTTTACAAGCTACAGATGGAAATGGAGAATCCCCTAACATAGTTGCAACAACAATTAAGTCAATTTCTTTGGGGTCAACCTTACTTTTTGTAAGAATTTTGTTTGCTGCTTTAATAGCTAAGCTAGATGTCGACTCATCAGATGACGCAATTCTTCTCTCACGTATACCAGTTCGTGTTTGAATCCATTCATCTGAAGTATCGACAATTTTTGACAAATCATTGTTAGTCATAATCTTTTCTGGTAGATATCGGCTAATACCAGTTATTTGAACTCCCATAAAATACCTCCTGTCCTTTTGTAACTATTCTACAATTAAAGTAGACTTTTTGCAATGTTTATAATTATTTTTCTTTTAAAAAATATAAAT
>NZ_JBHWYR010000109.1:0-11487 GCF_042728695.1 Bacillus sp. NPDC060175 | reverse complement strand
TTTATATATATTATGGATTAAAACATGATATATAATTCTTTCTGAATGATTAATGAGTTTATATGAGGAGAATACATAGAATGAAATAAATAAATGATTTATAAGAGGCCATCACATCACTATCAGGTTAAAAAATATATTGCTTCTCAAAATAAAAAAATGAACTGAATTCTCATAACTAACTGTAGAGAGATAAAAACTCTGTTATGAAGCCCCCAGAACGAAGATTTTTGTATCTTTTATGGTAATAAGCCTCATTTTTATCGTTTGGGGGGTAACTTGTTTTCTTAAGTTGATGGGCATGTATGGTGACCCATACCCATCAACTTAAGAATGGAAACAAAGTGTACTTTCATTTTGTGGGGTAAAGCATTCCTAAAATAGAAGCATACTCTTAATAATACGCATACCAAATAAACCCTATCGTTTCATTAAAAGTCAAGGAAATAGTAATGAAATCCTATATTTATGCGATTGAATATAATGTCACACATTTTATAAGGTAAAAAGGAAAGGATAGATGAACAGGAGAGTATACCTGTTTACATCTATCCTTTTTTACAAAAAAATGACCACATTTACTACTACAACAAGGATTTTTACCACAACAAATTTTCATATAGTCATTGAACTATTTTTTGAATAACTAAATTAACCTCTTCGTTAACTTTAATTACAAATAAATGGTCCCCTTCACCTTCAATTGGATCAACTACATCTTCATTAAAAGATTCAGCATGTTGTCTACCATATCTATTAAACTAGCGGTTTTTATTTTCCCTGATTCCTTTCCATACCTAAGGTACCCAAAAGTCCACTGGATTCCCGAGGCTACCATCCACATTTGTGTCTCTGAAAAGACATTTTGTGCCAATAGACGTAACTGTAGATTCCTGAACAAGCAAAATCATGAAAATACACACAAAGATAGATTATCATCCATTACATTACTGTTTTGCTTCGTTCGAATAGAAAAACTCGGAAGAACGCCACTTGTTCGATATCTCCTCAATGTGATAAGGTGTCGTTCTGCAGCATCCACCTATTAAACGTGCACCTGCTTGGTACCATTCTTCAGATTGAATATCCAACGCGTTACATTGTTCATGACCATGCCATGTTTTTGATTCTGGATTATAAGTTTCACCCGAGTTTGGATAAACAATAATCGGTTTTTTTGTGTTTGCCCTCAACTCTTGGATTGCACCAGTCACAACGGTTACTGGCGCACAATTGATGCCTATCGCTACAATTTGTTCACTTTTCTCAAAAGCTCGTGCACACTCCACGAGTTTCATACCTTCACTAATCTCTTTCTCATTTTTTAGCGAAAAGGAAAGCCAAGCATATGTTTCTGGAAACTCACGCAATAATGTATCTAATACTCTTGCTTCTTGCAGGGAAGGGATCGTTTCAAATGCCAATAGATCTGCACCTGCTTCGATTAACGCTGACATTCTCGAACGGTGAAAGTCTGCTAATGTTTTATCTGTCACACCATAGTTGCCTACATACTCTGAACCATCTGCAAGGTAAGCCCCGTACGGCCCAACTGATGCAACAACCAATGGTTTAGGCCTATTCGTTTGCGTATTTTCCTTCCAAAAATCATCTCTTGCCCTTCTTGCAAGTAACACCGTTTTCTTAATTAATTCCAAAGCTTCCTGTTCTTGTATTCCACGCGCGGAAAAACCACTAATAGTAGCTTGATAGCTTGCTGTTATGGCACAGTCCGCTCCAGCACGAAAATAGTCCGAATGAACCTGATAAATTAGTTCCGGATTTTCTAGTAACACACGTGCCGACCAAAGGGGATCGTCCAAATTACATCCATGCGCCTCCAATTCTGTAGCTAATGCTCCGTCAAGAAGCATAATGGAATGTTGGGATAAAATAGCATCAATTGGGTTGATTTTGTTCGACATAATCTACGCCCCTCTTTTTTAGATTTTTTGTTAGATAATAACTTCCATAGCAAAACAAAATAAACGGTATGCCGCAATATAAGGCAATTCTCTGTGTTGGATCGAATGCAATTCCAATACACGATGCCAGACAAAGGATAAAAGAAGCAATTGGTACTAATGGATATAGTGGTGTGCGATAAATCAAGTCCTTTTCAGAATTTCCTTCTTTCAAAAATTGTCTGCGAAATAGGAACTGGGAAGCACTAATACTCATCCAAACTACAACTACTGCTAGACCGGAAATGGAAACAAGTACGATATAGATAGTATCTGGTGCCACAATACTTGAGAGCAAAGCCAAAGCTCCACCCACCATGCTGAAAATGACGGCGTTGATTGGAACACCTTGCTTCGTCATTTTTCCAAAAATCGGGGATATCGTATTCTTATTAGCAAGCGACCAAAGCATTCTAGAAGAGGCATAAAGGCCTGAGTTTGCCGCAGATAAAATGGCTGTTAAGATAACGAAATTCATTATGTCAGCTGAATATGGCACCCCAATTCGTTCTAGAACTGCAACAAAAGGGCTCTCTAATACCCCTGCATCGGAAATAGGCAATAACGCAGATAAAACAACAATCGCTCCTACAAAAAAGATGATCAATCTCCACAGAGTAGTTCGAATGGCCTTCGGTATCATTTTTTCCGGGTTCGCTGTTTCTCCAGCTGCAATGCCTATTAATTCTGTTCCCGAAAAAGCAAAATTAACCGCAAGCATGGTCATTATAATGGCCGTAGCACCATGAGGAAATAAACCTGCACTTGTAAAATTAGAAAAGAATGGTGCTGCTTTTGAATGATTCATCGGAAGAAACCCTAGCATTGCCGCTACTCCTAAAACAATAAAAATCACAATAGCTATAACCTTTATCGATGAAAACCAAAATTCGGATTCGGCGAAAAATTTAACAGTCAGGACATTTAATACAAAGATCAAAATGGCAAAAAGAGCACTCCATACCCAAACATCAATCGATGGAAACCATCGCTTCATAAGTAATCCTGCGGCTGTAAATTCAGAACCTAAAGCAACAGTCCAAGTTAACCAATACAACCAGGCTACTGTATACCCTGTACCCGGTCCAATGTATTTAACTGCATAACTATGAAATGCGCCCGTTTCAGGCATATGTACGGAAAGCTCTCCTAAACATAGCATAACTAGATAAACCACTAGCGCACCAATCAGATAGGATAGAATTGTTCCAAACGGGCCAGCTTGTTGAATAGTGTAACCCGGGCTTAAGAATAAGCCAGTTCCAATCACCCCACCAAGTGATAGCATGACTAAATGACGTGCTTGCATTTTCCTTTGAAATTCTTGCCCATTTTTGTTCTCCATTTCTACTCTCCTTTAGTTACTATCCAGAAAAAACAAAAACGCACTCTAAAAAAGAGGGCGCTACTGACAAATAAAAACGGAAGCTCTCATCTATCAGGATTATCACCCGCTGGAATTAGCACAGTGTCTACTTAAGCAGACCTGTTGCTGAGGTTTCATAAGGCCAGTCCCTCCACCTCTCTGGATAAGAAATATTTTTTTATAACCTTATCAATCCATTCAATAACTGTCAAGATAATTCTGTTTTTTTGAAATTTTATCTATTATAGAAATACAAAAAATAGAGTATTACTATAACTGCAACCCACTCCTTCTTGGGTATTATTTAAAAATCGAACATACAAAACCTCATTTATTTATGGTACGGTTCACAAGCACTTCCTCAAAATTTGATGCACTTCTAAATATCTTCTTACTTCTTTGGCTATGGGGTCACCATACATAACCATCAACTCAGGAGATTTTAATACCCTCAAATATCAAAAAACGTTATCCTTTCTAAACAAGCTAAATGAGAAAGGATGATGTTTTCTTATGAATCTCTCGATTCAAGATGAATTACTACCATTTGCAGAAGAATTACAACGATATGTTACACCTGTATTCTTAGAAGAACTTGCAAAAGAAATAAGATTTATAAAGCGAAAACGTAAGCTTTATGGCTCAGACTTAGCTGCTATTTGCATTTGGATTAGTCAACGGGTGGCAAGTGATTCCTTGGTTCGAGGCTTCATGCAGCGACAGGCACTTTACTTAGCCCTGAGGGCTTAAATAAACGTTTAAATGCTACAGCAGTTTTGTTTTTAAAACATATTTTTTCTTTAATGTTAGTGTTACTTTACCTAATTTAACGACTCCCACAATTATAAAGAGCAAAGGTATTAAAAATAAGAGATGCCCTATTCCTGGAGCAAATAATGTTACCGTAGACAAAGGACCAAATAATTTAGGAAATCCAATTAAAATAATCAATGGCAGCAGCCAGTTAAATATTAATATAGACAACCCATTTAGAATCCTACGAAATGTTGTTACTTTACGATTTTTAGGTTTGAAAATTCTGTAAGCTGAACAAACAATTATTTCTCACCTCTATTAAGCTTACATAACACCACATTATCAGTAGTAAAATTTAGGTCTTTTTGGTACCAAGATATACAGCTATAATGGTACCTAACCTATAATTTGAACAAATCTAAACTTCCCTTTACATGTAATTATGCAATGATCTATTCAGAGCAACTCTGAATTACTTGAATAAATCAAAATCACGGCACTCATTTAAAATCGAAAAGCCAATTCCCTTATGGAATTGGCTTTTCGATTTTAAATAAAGTTTTTATCTCTTTTTCTTACCAAAAGAAATGCAGTAATCCATGAAGTAATAGGAATAACCAAAGCTATACCGATTCCGGCACAAAATATAGTTATCATTTCGGCACTAAATAATTTTGAATTTACAACTTCCCCAATTGAATAGGATAACTCTTTAAACCACAAAAACAATGCTAGATAGCCTCCAACTAAGGCGAAAAATAATGTATTCGTATTTGTCCCTAATATATCCTTCCCAATACTTATTCCAAATGTAAATAGATTTTTCCTACTGATTAATGGATTATGAATTAATCTTTCTCTCATTGGAGATGCAATAGAAATAGCGACATCAGTAATCGCACCTATTGTACTCATAATAATTACAGCAGCTCCAATTTTAATAAAATCTACTCCAATATGAAGGGAAAATATGCTAAGCTCATCTATTTCTTCTTTACCAAATCCTTGAATCATAGTCTTTTTTGTCACTATAACAATAAAAAAGAATAAAATCGAAATAGTGATAATAGTAGAAATAAATGCCGCTATTGTTTTTAGGTTGATTTCATTAATATAAAATAGAGTAATACCACTAATTATCGTACATGCAAACATGGATATAACAATTGGGTTGACACTCGGATCTAACATAAAAAGTATAGTCAGAAAGATTACACCAAAGTTTAGGAATAAAACAATAAAAGATCGTACTCCTTTTTTTCCACCAATGAGGATCATCAATGTAAATAAAATGGCTGCCAATAATACTAACACATTCATAATCTTGCCTTCTTTCGATTAATAAAAAAAATGGTTGTATATAGACCTATCGGAATCGTTAACACAATTCCGATGCCACCTGCTAAGGCTCGAGTTAATTCCAAAGAAAGGTTCATAGAAAGTGTAAAGGGCAATGGGTACTCATTCTTCAAATACAAAATAATCATCGGAATAGAACCACTTATGTACGCAAAAAATAAAATGTTCGTCATCGATCCCATAATATCTTTTCCAATATCCATACCCGACATTTTTAGCGCCTTTATTGAGATCTTATTATCTTCTTCATATAAACCAAAGATAGAAGAAGACATTGTAATAGCTACATCCATTACAGCTCCTAAAGATCCAATTAATAGGCCTGTCATAAACACCTCTTTATACGGCCTAGTTAAAAATTGCATCTCTTCATATCGAAGTCCCTTTTCAGCAGTTAACCATAGTGTAAGATAGGTGATTAAAAATGAAATAAAAGTTCCTAATAAAGTGGAAAAAATAGCTGCAAATGTTTTCTCATTAAAACCATTAACGAGTAATAAAGAAATAAATGTAAATAAAATAACACTTACACTGCATATTAATAACAAATTACTATTTAACGTATGCAAGTAAACATCTAATGCGTATGATAATAAAACAGCATTGATTGCCAAACTTATAATAGAAAAAAAACCTTGCCTTTTTCCAATGAAAAGTAAAACGAAGACAAAAATCCATCCAATAATTAAAACGTATTTATCACGTTTTACATCTGTTATTTCTCCAGTTAGGTTTACGCTTTTTTCTGTGTTCTTATGAATTGAAACAAACAATTCATCTCCAACATGATATTCTTGATCATAACCTCCAGATGCTGAATATTTATTAACTAAATGGATAAGTTGTCCTTTTTCTTTTCCGTTTTTCAATTGAGCTACTATACTTTGAGTGTATATCTTCTCAACATTCTGTCCCCCATCTGAACTTTCAGATGAATATTCTAATTTCGTTTTAATAACCTTGACTATAGGACGTTCATAATATGAATAATTGTGATTAACAAAAATAATTGAAACAGAAAAGCAAAATAGCAATACGGTATAAAGAAAAATTTGTTTCCGAGTTATACTTTTTAATTTATTTAGTATAGTATCCAAAAGAACCTCCAACTATTTAATAGGGAAAAATACATAAAACTTTTAAATATATTGATTACAGGTGTCTTCAGAGCAAAAAATTGCCTAAAAACATTACGAAAAGACAAGTTTAGGATAATTAATCAAATTTCAAAAGATTATTTCCAAAACTCATACCATTTCTTATCTTTACTTGCAGCAATCATCTTTTTGATTTCCTGTATTCCCCTTATTGTTTGCATGAGCATATCATCACGTCCTTGGTTCTTCGCTAGTATTCGTCGATATAAGTGTCTGGGATTCCTGTATCGTTTGTATAGTGCTCAATAACTTTAATTCTCTTTGTATAAATTGCTGATCTTGTTCAATTAGTCATTTTGTTAATTCCTGAAGCAACTCATTTTGTTTTTCAATAACTTCTTTTTGATCTTGAATCATCGTTTGTAGCGTTGTAGCGTTCAAATCATGTTCTTCATAGCACTCAATTTCATGTTGATCCAATGGGCAACACCTCAATACCATAATACAATTTGCTTTGTAGCATTTTCTAGAGTCATATCTGTATCGCTCTTTAAGTTTATAACCTTACGGAATACCATTACATCAATTTCTCTTTACTTCCTATGCTCACGCTCGTTTATTATGAAAGTGTAACCTTCTTTTTCCAACACGTCTGCATACTTATATAATGTAGATGATTGGATACCTAATTGCTCCGCCACGTCACTAGGACTATAAAATGTCTTCATAGCGTTTCACCTCAAAAATATATTCGCTATAGCAATAATATACCCTTTTTCCTAATAATTAACGTATCAATGATTTTCATTTTTAACTTTCATACTCTTCAAGTCGGTAATGTATTTAGTTCTTATTACAGTCCTAATCTTAAGGATACATATCGATTTTAAAATCAATTACTCATTACTTTTTGATAACAACATCAAAATCTTTTTTATTTATACAAATTTTTATGCAAAAAAATAACGAGGATTCCTAGAATCCCCGCTATATCAACCATGTATAAAATCCTGTATATTGATTTTGCATACGTAGAAACAAAAACCTAGTAAAAATAAGAATTCTATCAAAATCTTTTCTACCGATAATAGGACGTTACGTTAAACTCACATGAATATCTATTTACAACTATTTTTTAAGATTTTACCTTTTGCTCTAAAGATATCGCCATTTTTTTCTCACCTACATACCAATAAACATATTTTTACTATTAGGACCCCAATTTTCTCCCATAAAACCTGACATTCCCTCTAAATTAACGAAGCATGGAAGCACAGTATACATTGCCCCTTGCATTGCATTCATTCTAAAAGTTATAACAAATCTCATTTTTGAATTATCAACGGGTGCTATCATTCCCATATCTGGACGTATAGCATTTTCTGCTGTAAGTGCCTCTCTCATTCCTACACTAGCAATACCAACCGGACCCAAATTACTTCTAATCCAATAATTCGAAACATTTGTTGCAGATTTCAAATCAGTTGGTTTATCATAAGTCATTAAAATTTGATTAGAAGAAATTTGTCTAGCCTCAAGAAGTATTGGGTGAGCAATCATTTGTCTAGGATAATAAGTTAACATGATATTCCTCCATTGTTTTTAAAAACAGGTAAATTACCTAGATAATATATACAGATTTCTAATTTGGATCCATAATAAAAAATTCAGTCAATACCCTCAAAATTCTTTCAATAAAGAGGTAGTACACCATACCTAGGGATGGTACGCACATTTTAACATTTTTATGCGCTAAGGCATTCTCAAAACTCAATAACATGATTTGAATTGAAATTTTGATTGAAAGACAGATTTTGAGACATTATTTAAGCTTTTTGGGGTATCTTTTATATTAAAGTTTATTTATCTCAAATACCTACATTTTTGAGATTAGTGATGTCGCTTAGAGTAGTAAAATCAAAGTTTTTTCATGTCGAAATTTGCTTATCCTATAGTTTCGTTAAAATGTGGGTGGGACTCAATCAAGACAAAAAATCAATAATAAATACAAGGATTCTCATAAAACCTTGCTACCGATAATAATTTAATAGTGCACAAGTGTAAAATCACATACAATCCAGCTACGGAAATAGGTGGTTTTTTTATACAAAAGAAAAGACACCCTCATGAGTGCCTCTTTTTCTAGTATCCGAATCCGCCACCGCCGCCCCAACAACTACATCCAATGATTATTAACAGGATGAATAGAACGATCAGTAAAGCGAATCCGCCACCAAAACCACCGCAAGAACCGCCGTAACTCATATTTTTCCCTCCTTTAATTAGGAGACAGAACAATGGGTAAGTTGCCATTTTAATGGATTCACTTTATTTTATGTTTTTATGAACAAAATGAGCAGGTCCGTTTAGAATTAAATAAAAAATACTCCAAGGTGCCTTCCTCTGAGTTAAACCACTTTAATTTTAATAATATGTATATGGGCTCCTTCCCCTAAAAAAAGAAGATTGTTGTTCCATACTTTTTTATTGTATTCTTGAATTTAGGTTTAAATTGTGTGTTTTGGCTAGAGTGCTGGCTTGGCGAAAAAAGCGAATCGCTCCGAAAAAACTTTTGATTCTGAAGGTGGATATTTTTGAGTGTTTTTCTCAAAAATACGATCCGTTCCTTGCGGAACTTTTAGCTATATATAGGGGTAGTACCCCATACCTATCAAGCTAAGATTAAGTAAAAGTCCGTCAACTAGATTTTTTCTATTTTCTAAAGAGTTGATATCAGCTTTCTAAAAATCTGCATACCAAATAAACCCTAACGGGTTTCATTTTTTTAATTAAGCTCCATGATTGTGAGTAACGAAATAATTGTATACGACACCCAATATATCAAAGACTGTTTTCTTCTCATATCGATGAGACTTCCGTCCATTTTTATGCAAGAGATTGAACAAACGAAGGAAGGTCTTTGATAGTTCCTGGGTGTTTTGTTGTAGAGATTGATATATAAGTAGGTAGTAATCTTTAATGATATAGACCGCTTTATATTCACTTAATTCTCGTTTCTTTTTGACGAGGAGTAAGTGACGCATTTGAAACATAGTGGAGGAACAAAGAAGGATACTAATTAATTGCCCATATAAATGACACTCTAGCCGTTCTAATTTTACAGAATTACAATGATGAATACGAAAAAATGATTTCCATGTTTTAAATATCAATTCAATTTGCCATCGTAAGGAGTAAAAATCGTATACTTGTTCCTTCGGTAGATATTCCGAAGGGATATTCGTAATGTAAAAGTTTATTGCACTAAGTCGCTTACTGCGTTCTTTATAAGTGATTTGTTTCTTATGTTCTTTAGATGCTAAATCTTTTTGCCTACGTTTCATTTGTGTTTCAGTTAATTTATATAAGATAAGTCTTGCAGGAAGTTTTTGATACATTCCGATATAAATCTCAGGAATCTCATATGTTTCACCAGACTGTAATTGGTCAATAAATTGCTCCATATCTAGTTGAATGTACTCAGAATGCTTTTTTATTGTTCCATTGTGAAAGTATTCAGGTTCCCTATTCTTTTGATATATACGAGTATTGAGCTTTAATCGTGAAATAAAATAAGCATCACACTCGCTTATAATATGTAGATCTTTTAAGTCGAAGTATCCTAAATCACGTATACATACATCGTGTGGTTGAAGAGACGTTAGGCAAGTGGATCCATACGTTTTATCATTGTGTTTTCCCGATCCTACATGAACATGTAGAAACTGACCACTTAGTAAATCGTACTCTAATTGAATTTTCACACCAGCACTTTGACCACTACCTCCTGAACCTTGATATGTAGAGGCAAATTTATCTGGAACCTGAAAATGTGTAGAATCCAATACACGAATCCGACGAAAATAGTTTGTATACGATGTTGGAATTTGGCTAGATAAACAAAATTGTTGATGGAGTAAAGAGGCTAATATTTGTTGTAACAACTGTACAGCTTGGGAATTAAAGCGTTGATTGAGTCCTTCTGGACTCATAGAAATACCTGTGTTAACTTCTAATCGGCTACATAGTTGTGTCAGCGAAGTATTTGCTATGTTTTCGCTTAACCAAACACATAAAGCTACTAAATCTTGTGCACGATATTTACTTTTTCGCTGAACAAACCCTATATCTCTAGCTAATTTCTCTAGAGCATGCGGTGACATATATCGTTGCAACTCTTTAGAAAATAATTCTAGTTCATCAAAAATCGATAAGTTCATATCAAAAACGCCATCCTTTCCTATGATTCTACAGAAAGAATAGCGTATTTTTAAATTTTAGGGAAATTTTGTTTTGCTAACTTAATATCGATGCAGCAGCCCCCTATAGAAGGACACTTTAAATGTTCTTCTTATTTTTTAGTAACATATTTAATTCTTTAGCATCTTTTTTTGTGTTTAAAAATGATATTAACCAAGAAAATGCATATATCAAAACTATACTTTCAAGAAAATCAGCAGTTGGGAATATTTCTATCCAATGGTTATATGTAGATATAAGAAAGACAACTATAATCATCATGAGAAAATGGATTACTAAGGCGAACAAATAGCTGATTCTTTCAATATCAAAAATGAATGTGAAAATGCCTGCGCAAGCTGAGATTATAAGAACACTTATAATCTCAGCCTGTGTAATAGATATATTATTGTTTCTGGATAGTAAAACTATCATATATATAAATGAACCAGTTCCTAAACCTGTATACAGTCGATTTTTTAATTTCAATAAAGTCTTTCCCTTCGTATTTTTTATGATTTTAAGATAAGATTATTTAATTTTTTTTTTTTATAAAAATTTTATAATAAAAAAGCAATGGGATGGGGATACGGATTGGTTCGTTTGTTTTTTTATCGTTTTTTTTTTTTTTTTTACTGTTTTTTTCTCATTTTATTATTTATTAATTGGTTGCATTATTTTTTTTATTTTTTTTTATTTTTTTAAC
>NZ_JBHWYR010000108.1:0-12053 GCF_042728695.1 Bacillus sp. NPDC060175 | reverse complement strand
ATCCACAATATTCTTCAAAAACTAGATGTAACAGATCGTACACAAGCAGCTGTAATGGCAATTCGAAAAAAAATTGTAAAGTGATATCTGCTGTATGTAGGGGTCACCATACATGCCCATCAACTTAAGAAATTGGTTGTTCCTCATCGCTATCAAGATAATAAAAAGAAATGCCCCCCTAGAATGAAAAAATACGCTATTCTTTCTGTAGAATCATAGGAAAGGATGGCGTTTTTTATGTCTGTTTCTGTGTCTGACGAATTACAACTATTTGCTCAAGAGATTCAAAGTTTTTTATCTCCAAATACCTTACGGGATCTTGCTAGAGATGTTGGTTTTGTACAACGAACCAGTAAGTACCAAGCAAAAGATTTAGTCGCTTTATGTGTATGGGTGAGCCAAAATGTAGCTATGACTTCTTTAACTCAGTTATCTAGCTGTTTAGAAGCATCAACAGCAGTACTCATCAGTCCTGAGGGACTGAATCAACGATTTAATGAGGCGGCCGTCCAACTTTTACAACGCCTACTAGCCGAACTACTAAACAAAAAATTGGCCGCATCTATGCCAATTTCTTCTCCATACACTTCTGTTTTTAAGCGTATTCGTATTTTAGATTCAACTGCATTTCAACTCCCGGATGTATTTTCATCGATTTATCCAGGTGCAGGAGGATGTAGCCATACAGCTGGGATAAAAATTCAACTTGAGTATGATTTGTTAAGTGGACAGTTCCTACATATTCATACAGGTCCGGGTAATCGCACTTACGGCTCTCTGTGTGCCCCAACTGTGACGGCGAATGATTTATGTATCCGAGATTTAGGTTATTTTCATTTAAAAGACCTTCAATATATACAAGATAAAGAGGCCTACTATATCTCTCGTATCAAGTCGAATACACGTATTTATCAAAAAAATCCTAATCCTGATTATTTTCAAGACGGAAGAATTAAGAAAGGTACAGAGTATATACAGATAGATATGGAGACGGTAATGAACTCCCTTCAACCAGGACAAACATGTGAAATAGCTGATGCTTATGTAGGAATGATTGATAAAGTGCCAGCTCGTGTAATTGTTCATCGATTAACAAAACAACAGCAACAAAAACGATTACAAGATCAAGCTGTAAGAGAAAAAAAGAAAGGAATGAAGTATTCTCCTCGTAGTAAACGACTCAGTGGTATCAATGTATATATGACAAACACCCCTACAGATATTGTCCCGATGGGACAGGTACATGACTGGTATTCTTTGCGTTGGCAAATCGAAATTTTATTTAAAACGTGGAAGTCATTCTTTCAAATTCATCATTGTAAAAAGATAAAACCAGAACGATTGGAGTGCCATTTATATGGTCAGTTGATTGCCATTCTACTCTGTTCTTCTATCATGTTTCAAATGCGCCAATTGCTCCTCATAAAGAAAAAACGAGAGCTTAGTGAGTATAAAGCCATATATATGATTAGAGACTATTTTCTTCTTCTATTCCAAACTATACAAAAAAACACCCAAGAGCTATCAAAGGTGTTACTTCGCCTGTTCAATCTCCTACAGCAAAGCGGGCGAAAGTCTCATCGATATGAGAAAAAAACGGTCTTTGATATATTAGGTGTCGTTTACAATTGTACCCTGTCTGATAATCAAGCCGCTTAATTCAAAAAAGTGAAACCCGTTAGGGTTTATTTCGTATGCAAATCTTTCAATCACCTACACTTGCCCTTTAGAAAAAAGAAACAATCTCGTCTAAAATTGACTTTGCATAATCTTAGCTTGATGGGCATGGGGTCCTACCAACAAAACGCGGAAAACATACGCTAAGAGAAATTCAGGATAAAAAAGCCTAATTTCTCGCTTTTAACACCAAGAAATTAGGCTTTAGTTACTTCATTAAGGTGCCCGATTGTTGAATAAGAATTCTCTTAAAGTATCTATTATGCTCGCTTAAATTGTTGTAGAAAACGTATATCATTTGCATAGAAATGCCGTATATCATCAATACCATACTTTAACATAGCTATTCGTTCTACTCCCATTCCAAAAGCAAATCCAGTGTACTTTTTTGAATCGAAGCCAGACATCTCAAGTACATTTGGATGTACCATCCCAGCACCTAAGACTTCAATCCACCCCGTCTTTTTACATAAACTACATCCATTTCCACTACATCTAAAACAAGATATATCCATTTCTACAGAAGGTTCTGTAAATGGAAAAAAACTTGGGCGTAATCTAATTACACGTTCCTGTCCGAACATTTTTTTAGCAAATACTTCTAGGGTTCCTTTCAAATCGCTCATACGAATATTTTCTGCTACGGCTAAGCCCTCAATTTGCATAAATTGATGAGAATGTGTTGCATCATCACTATCACGACGATAAACTTTGCCTGGGCATATTATTTTAACTGGACCTTTTCCTTTGAACTTTTCCATAGTTCTCGCTTGGACTGGAGAAGTTTGAGTACGGAGCAAAATCTCATTTGTAATATAAAAGGAATCTTGCATATCCCGTGCTGGATGTTCTTTTGGAAGGTTTAAGGCTGTAAAATTAAAATAATCCAATTCCACTTCAGGACCTTCTGCAATTGAATATCCCATTCCTATAAATAAATCTTCAATATCTTCAATGACTGCTGTTAAAGGATGACGGTTTCCTTGTTTGATAGGCTTTCCTGGTAAAGTCACATCAATTGTTTCTTCTGCAAGTTTTTTCTCAACCTCAAGCTTTTCAAAATATTTTTGTGTTTCTTCAATCTGTCTGGCTATTTCTTCACGGATTTCATTTACTATATACCCCATCTTAGGACGTTCTTCTGCTGATAATTTACCCATTCCACGAAGGACTTCTGTAATAGGACCCTTTTTTCCTAGATAAGCTACACGAATATCATTTAATTCCTTTAAACCCTCTGTATTTTTAATTTTTTCAATAGCTTCTTGTTCAAGTTTTTTTAATTTCTCTTGCATTAATAATGCCCTCCTTTTAAAAAAAAATAAAAAACCCCGCCCCAATCAAGGGACGAGGTTTTTACTCTCGCGATACCACCCAAGTTAACAATAATAAATAAATGTTGTTCACCTTCATTAAGATAACGGATACTCCGATACACCTTTACACTAAAATTAGTGGTCCAAGTGACAACTCAAGAGGTGAATTCACTTATTTCACCATAGGAATGCTTTCAGTCTATGGCATTCCTTCCCTTTAATGGTGTGATCGTTAAGTTACTATTCTCTGTCATTGTTTTTAGCCTATAAAGTTTTTTATAAATTTTATTATAGACATTTTTTCCAATAAATTCAAGTTTATTGGAATTTTTATAATTATTCTTTAACTAACCCCCGTTAATTGAATAAATTAGAGCTTCGATTCACTTTCCAATAATTCTTTCTCTTATTCAAGAATATGGCCCGATTGTTGAACAAAATAAAAAAAGCCATTTAATTCATTAGTTCATGGATAAAATCACCATAAACGACCGTTTTTGGATAGGGTAAGTGAACTTCTCTAAAAACCTGTCACTTTAGGAGTTAATTTGCATCTATTTTAAGTGTTATTTTGCACAGGCCTAAATAAAAAAGAGATGGCAATCGCCACCCCTTTAATTTCTTGTGCCACAATCGCGCCCCGTTTCTGGAAGATTGATTGCTATAAATTAATATACGGGTTCCCATATTGATTCATATACATCATTTTTTCAATATTTTCAGGAGTATCAAATTCAATCAGTTCCAAAACTAAATCAGTAAATTCAATAGGAGCCGTTCCATTTGCAATAACTAAATTTTTATCTCTTACTGCTTGTTTCTCTAAAAAACTACTATTTGGACTATAACCTTCATATTCGTTCCAAATGTAAACTGAATTACCAGTGTGGTTATGATTATTCAGTAAACCATTCTCTGCCAAGAAATCCACAGCACCGCATATTGCTGCTATAGGAATATTATTTTGAAATGTAGTTTTGATTAACTCTAAAAGCTTTTTATTATCGTACTCCATGAATTTCCACCAATCATTACTAGTAAATTAAAATCTTCAGGTTCAGACCCAATAATATAATCGACAGTGGTTTTAAAAGCACCTATTGAACTTACAATGCGATCTAAAGAAATAGTATTAACAGTCCAATCCGCTCTTTGATTTAATGTTGATGATAGGTAAGCACCTTCAAAATCTGCGTACTTGTCCAATATAAGAAATAACGCCCTTTTCATAACTACACTTCCTCGTTATTGATACTTATCAAAGACTGATTAAACTTGACTGACTCTTCCCACTGGGGAAAATGACTTGAATTTTCGAACCAAATGAGTTTTTTTGTCGTTTTTATTGTGTGATAGTAATCCTCTACTAATGAAGAAGAAACATGCCTATCATGACGCCCCTCAAAAAACGTAATTGGTACATCGAAACTCTTGTATTCACTAAAATCAATTTCCATGAGCTCTTGCCACAAATATTGTATAGATTGTAGACTCCCTTTTTCGCGATTGATTAAATCTTTAAATGTGTACTTTGATGAAAAAATGAAATCCCTTACCAGTTGGTTGTAATTCTTTTTTCCGTATAAAGAATGTCTGTAACGAACTACTAATTTAGTAACAAATAGCAAATCGTTTAACCAATCTTTTTGAGTCAATGAAAGGTCAATATTTTTCAATCGCTGAACAATCTTTTTTTTATTTTGTTCTTGACTTTCTTTCAGAACAAAATCATATTGACACTTCAACCCTTTTTTCATGTTAACTACTTGACCACATCCAAAATAACTATGTACAAGCTTTGGGTATTTTTTAATAAAAATTAAGCCTATTACACTTCCCCACGAGTGTCCTAAAAGGTAAATTTTTTCTTGTTTAAACGTTTCTAACAAATAATGAATTAAACTGTATAGGTCTTCTATATAAGTTTCAATAGATATTTGTTCCTCTTCCAAAAAAGTATAGTAGGATTTTCCAGCACCTCTTTGTTCCCAGACTACAACATTAAACGTTTTTCCAAGTTCCGAGTTATATTTATAAATCAGTGGTAAAGCCGCATCACCTGGACCACCATGCAAATACACTAAAAGAGGCAGATTGTTATCTTCACCAAAAATAGAAATAAATTGTTTTGAAGCGCCTATTTTTATATAGTCTGACACTTGAGTTTTCATTTTTTTCTCCTACCTTACTATCGTTTTTGAAATTCTGGTTTCCTCTGTAATAACAGTTAATGTTTTTTCGTCGATAAGATAAGGCGCAATGATTTTATACTTTACCATCGCTGCTTGTCGTTGTTCTTCTGAATAAGCTGTTAATGGAGGAAGTTCGTTTTGCATAGACATCAACCCTTCTGATTTACTATTTTTCTAAATAGCGATAAATCGTCGTGCGAGACACACCCCACTTTTCCGCAACATCTTTAATCGGTGTCCCACTTTCAATTAAAGCTTTCATCATTTCAATATCTTTTGGTCCATACTTCTCCGGGCGCCCACCAAGTCGCCCACGAGCTTTGGCAGCTGCTCGTCCCGCAGCCGAGCGTTCTTCGATCAGATTACGTTCAAATTCCGCAAACGCTGCGAACAAGTGAAACATTAATTGCCCCGTTGCATTGCTTTTGTCCATTGTTAGGTTTTCTTGCAGACTATGAAAGCCAATACCTCGTTCATTTAAGCCGTTCACAATTTGAATCAAATCTTGCATGTTGCGTCCTAGTCGATCCAATCGCCAAACGACGATCGTATCGCCTTTGCGTGCATACTTAAGTGCCTCTTCCAAACCGGGACGTTGTTTTTTTGCTCCACTTATTTTGTCGTGAAAAATTCTCTTGCAACCATGTTGCGTTAAAGCGTCTGACTGTAAATCTAAATTTTGTAATCCTGTTGATACACGTGCATATCCAATTAACACCAAAACCACTCTTTTCTGATTTTACCTTTGATTTCATTGTAACATAAGTTGATAGTTATATAGTTAATGAACATAGATTAATGAACGGAGTTATGTTACGTTTAAAACAGTAAAAGACACCTTTCAGGGAGTAAAAAGGTGCATGTTCAGAAAAGGACGAGTTTTGGAACAATTAATAGCGTTTATGAAATTATAAAAATTAATTAGAAATTTATTTTTATATCATATCCTTTCAATATAACTTGAAAGGAGAACACTATGAAAAAAGTATTTAAAGTATTAAAGAAAATATTTGTATTGGTAAGTGCATTTATCTTACTTGTATCATTATCGATTTTCATTTACCATAATTATCAATTAAGTAAAGAATCCGAATTCGTTAAAAGTGAGGGATCAATCGTTAAGTTTAATGATAAAAAAATAAATGTTTATAATGAGGGAGACGGCGAAAATACATATGTATTTATGGCTGGATCTGGGATAGCTGCACCTGTTTATGAAATGAAAGGACTATATAGCAAGTTTTCAAAAGAAAATAAGATTGCTGTCATTGAAAGAGCTGGATATGGATATAGTGATATTTTTGATGATGATAGAGATATTGATACAGTATTAGAACAATCGAGACAAGCGCTAATTCAAAGTGGAAATAAACCGCCGTATATATTAATGCCACACTCTATATCAGGGATAGAAGCTATTTACTGGGCACAAAAATATCCAAGTGAAGTAAAAGCAATTATAGCTATAGATATTGGTTTACCTCATCAGTACGTAACGCATAAAATGAACCTTATTGATTCATTGACAATAAGAGGAATGAATTTGTTAACGAAAGTTGGTTTCCATCGACTTGTTCCTTCTACTACTTATGACCCTGAAGTGATTCAGCAATCATTTTTAACTGAACAAGAGAAAGAAATTTTCAAAGCACTTTCCTATAAACAAATTTTTAATGATGATATGGTGCAAGAACTTTCACAGAGTTCCGATAATGGTAAAAAATCTGTTGACCTACCAATGCCAAAAGAAACGCCTATTTTATTTTTAGATGCGATTGCTAATGAAAATAAAAACTCGAAATATACGAAACAAAAAAATAAAGATTATGAAGCGTTTGCTGAACAACTACTAATATCAGATGTCATAATCATTAAAGGTAAACATAGCATTTATTTATATGCGCCTGATGAGATATATAATCTTGCCATGGAATTTATCCATAAAAGAATTAAAAAGAATGAAAGGCCTACGTGATGAAAGGATATAATATTTTAATTGTTGAAGATGATTTGATGATTGGCGATTTATTGCAAAAAATTTTACAACGTGAAGAGTACAATGTATGTTGGGAAACAGATGGAAAGAGAATACTGGATTTAATTCATAAGATGGATTTAGTTATAATGGATGTGATGCTGCCGGGTGAAGATGGCTATCAAATTTCAAAAAAAATAAAGAAACTAGGACTAAATATTCCAATTATTTTTCTATCTGCCCGAAACGATATCGATAGCAAACTGCAAGGTTTAACAATCGGAGAGGATTATATGATAAAGCCCTTTGATCCTAGAGAACTATTACTAAGAATGCAGAAAATGCTAGAAAATCAATATGGTACTTTTACGCAAATCAAACATTTATATATTGACGCTGAACGTAAGAAGGTTTTCAGTAGTAGCTTGCATAATGAAGTTGTATTTACTGCAATCGAGCGAAAGATATTTTTCTATTTATATGAAAATAGGGATAGAATTTTAACGAAAGAACATTTCTTTGATTATTTATGGCAACTTGAAGATAGAAATCAAAATATCGTGAATGTACACATAAAAAAGATAAGAACAAAAATCAATGATACTTCGGGCGAGATTATCCAAAATATATATGGAGAAGGGTATAGATTAAATACCTATATAAAAAAATGAAATTAAAAAGGAAATACCAGTTATTACTGTTTACTGCTATTATTAGCGTGCCATTAGCCTTACTATTTATTAGTGTTCTTATGACAATAATTTATAATAGTGCATTTAAAACAATGAATAAGGACATTCCTTTTCATGAATCTTTTGCATATCCTACAATGCTAGTTGTATTTTTTTTATCAGTAGTATTATTAGCCTTTTTATTTTCGAAATCGATTAACTCCTTATTAAATAAAATAAATATATTGAATAAAACCATTCACAATTTAGCGAGTGATGAAAAAATCCCAAATATATTGGACGTTAATAATAATGACGAAATGGGGGAGCTTATTAAGTCAGTCAATTTATTAATTGAACGAACAACCTATCGAGAATTAGAACTTAAACAACATGAAGAAATAAAAAAAGAACTGTTAAATAAATTAAGACATGATATCAATACACCATTAACAGCTGTAAAATTACAATTATTTTATTTAGAAGATCAATTTCATGATCAAAAACCAATCCTAGAATCACTATATCAACAAATACAGTATATTGCGGAATTAACTAATGAATTTAATATACAATCTATTGATACGTTGGAAAATTCGTATATTTTAAACGATGAAGTGAACATACATGATTTGTTTGAAATCATGGTTAAAAAGTGGAGTTATTTGTATAGTGTTAATGACATCGAATTAGTATATAAACCAGTAAATAGAGATTTGATATGGACTAGTAACGATATATGGCTACAAAGGTTATTTGATAACATTTTCCAAAATGCATTAAAACATTCAATAGCTAAGAAACTTGAGGTGACTATTGAAAATGACGTTGTTTCTATCAGAGATAATGGAATTGGTTTCGATAGTAATAGTAAAAGTGCGGGACTAGGATTAAAAATAATTAAGGATATCTCTAAAATACTCAATATAAAATATACTTTACAATCGAATAAAAATGGGACCTTATTTTGTTTTACCAAAAACGACAATAATATATAAAGCGCACATTTTTATACCGTTTTTGTGACGGGAAGTATGATAATCTGTTAAGGACCACCATATTTTGTAAAAAGTAAAATTATTTAAAAACGCCAGTCATGCTATTCCATAACCGGGCGCATCTATTGAAAAGATAATAAAGGATCATACATATTAAGATGACTAATATGTATGATCCTTTATTTGTTATTCACGCAAAATAACACTTAAAATAAGCGCAAATTAACGCCTAAATTGACAAATAAAGTTTGGTATAATCTTCAAAGGGAGGTGAGAAAATTGCCGAGAGATATTTTAACAGATGCAGGTGTACCAAAAGAGGCATATAAAAATGCACAAGGAAAAATGATAGAAATAACACATGTGCAAGTAACTTATTATGAGTTAAAAAAAGATGATAGGAAACGCTTTATAATATTATCAGTTGACAAAGCGAATAAATTCGCAAATCAAAATGGGATTAATGGTCCATATGTTTCTGCAAGTTATGACAAAGAGGGAGCAAAAAAAAATCAGCTGCCCATATGGACAGCTCATTTACATAATTATCGTTATCAGAAGTAAAATTTAACTCGAAAATAGCTAATTTTATCAGTTGTTGAATGTCTGAAAAAAATCAAACCAATGATATTGTCGAGATCCTTTGGCAACTTCTTGCTGTGATGACTATCATAGTGACTTTTTCTCCAGCAACCACTATTAGTGGCTAATTACCATAAGGACTTATTTTTGAAATTTGCTATTTTTTAGAAAGTATGTTAATTTAAGAAAGACCTATTTTTGTTCGGTTTGAGATTAAGAATAAATTTTGTTTTTCGTCTAAGGTATTTGAGCAAGGGTAGTAACATATGTGTGGGTATCCATACTAGGAGGCAACAATTATGGAACAAGGTAAAGTAAAATGGTTTAATGCAGACAAAGGTTTTGGATTCATCGAGCGTGCAGATGGAGAAGACGTATTCGTACATTTCTCAGCTATCCAAATCGACGGCTTCAAATCTTTAGACGAAGGACAAAGTGTAACGTTTGAAGTAGAACAAGGACAACGTGGCCTACAAGCTACTAATGTTCAAAAAGCTTAATATTAGCTGATGAAAGACCCTCTTGTAGGGTCTTTTTTTTGATTTTTTTACAATATTCCGAATACCAAAAAACGGACTATATATAGTCGTAGGATTTCCAATCTTATTTGTTGGTGGACTTTTGATTGTGCATCTATTTCAAAATAAGAATGAAAATGGGAAATAACTTTGTTTGATTGTATATCTTATACACGTCTAGTTAACATAACGCCATATTATCGGTAGCAAGAAAAAGGCGAATCCCCTTTGAAAGTAGGGATTCGCCTTTTTCTTTTTCTATAACCCTATTCATCTTTTTATACATTCTTGTCCTGGCGTGGGTTCAGGGCTCTTGTTTGTTACTGTATTAGCCCAAAAACTGTATAAAATCTTGCATGCTCTTAGCGTGGGGTTTTTCCAAAATGCTGGCGGTACCCCTTCTAGTCAATTATGCTCCAATTGTGAATACAAAAACAAAGACGTTAAAAATCTAACAATTCGTGAGTGGGATTGCCCTTCTTGTGGCGCACATCACGATAGAGCTCGAAATGCAGCGCTCAATCTTAGAAACGAAGCAATTCGTCTCTTAACCGTAGGAACTACGGGGATAGCCTACTGAATTAGAAACCGTTAGGTTTCTGTACTTAGGAATCTCCCACTTCAAACATTCCGTAAGGATGTTAAGTGGTGAGTAGTTCAAACTCGCCTCACGAGCCGTTAAGATCTCATTCCATATGTATGACAAAAATATTCCACCTCCCAGCGTTTGAATTTATTTATTCCATTCACCAAAAGCTATACAATATCATTTTTTTGATGTGCTATAACTTTTTATCTTTCATTTTCTTTTTTACGTTGTTGCTGCTGTTTTTGTTGCTCTTGTCTATTTACTTCCACTTCTTTTTCTTTTCCTAAACTTCCATAAAGTAAATTTCGTTCTTTTGTCATTAATGACAACTTATAATGTAATTCAGCTTCATCAGTTATACCATAATTCTTTTTTAGATAGTTCATATCACGCTTGGCAACATCATACTGTTTAAATTCATGATAATGTTCTTGTTTAAATGCTATTTTATTTTCAGCTTTTTTATACGCCACCATTAAAGGATAACTCTTTTTATAAGTTTGAAAACAACCCTTCATTTTCTTTAATTTAAAAATCTCATTATCAATACCTAAAAGTTGCTTTTCAAAGCTGTTAATTAACGCTTCCTTATTTTCTTCAATTTCATTAAGTTCCGAAAGTGAAATATTCTGTTTGTATAGCTTAGAGCTTAATTCATTTAGGTAATTAATATTTTGTTTAGTACCCCATCTTTGTAGTCCCCTATTATTTTTAAATTTCTCTTGTGATTTATCTATCCATTGTCTGTTAATTATATTTGCTTTGATCGGTGAGTAACCTATGTTTTCTATTCTGTATTTTATAGAAGATTCAAGATAATTAAACCCCATTGTTTTAGTTCGCATAAACTTCCCTGACTTCGGATTCATAAACGATAGATATTTCCCTTGTTTATGCTCATATCCTTCTTTTTGCATGAAGCCTATAAATTCAGCAAACGAATTTGATTTTGATATGTTTTTATCAATTGTTTCTTCTAAGTTTCCTTTGAAGGATTTCTTCTTTGATCTAGCTACATATTCATTAAAAGCTAAATATTTTTTTCTTCCTTTTCTTCCTTCTTCGATTATCGACAAACCATATTTTTCAGAAATTTTATCATTTTCTTCACGTAATCTATCTAAAGAATTTACACGCTTGGAATCGAACATTTTTAAGTTATTAAAATCAATATCATTGAAAATAATATGATTGTGTAAATTATCTGTTTCTGTATGTGTAATTACTGTATATTGATGATTGCCCTTCAGATAATTATCAGCAAACTCTATTCCGTATTGATGAACTTGCTCTGGCGTTAAATTATCGTCACTATCAAACGATTGTATTATCATTCTAGCACTCGCGTTTTTATTACTTTTATTCTCTTCATTGTAGTCAAATAAAATACCTTTGAAATCTCTCTCTATTGATTCAATATTACATTCATAAGATGTGACCAATTCCTCGTTTGTTTTATGGTCTTGCATACTGTAATTAATGACAGCTTTCAAGTCCTTGGCTTTTTGTATTTTTACAATAGACATTGTAATCAA
>NZ_JBHWYR010000107.1:0-12055 GCF_042728695.1 Bacillus sp. NPDC060175 | reverse complement strand
ACAGTATCAATTAGATAAAAAAATTGAGGGATATTCACCTCTGACTTTAAAAATATATTATTTTCAATATAATCTTTTATTACGTTATTTCGGTGACATTAACATGAGTGAATTTACTACAGAAAAACTAAAGGGTTACTTAATTGAAGCAGGAGAACACTTAAAGCCATCTAGTTTAGGACACCGAGTTCGTTGCATCAAATCACTTTTTAGATGGACACATGATGAAGGTTTTATTCTTAAAAACCCTGCTGCTAAATTAAAAGAGCCGAAGTTAGGCAAAAGAATCCCAAAATTCCTTTCGGAACTAGAGATTGAACATCTTAGGGAAGCATGTCATAACTCAATGGAGAATGCATTATTTGAATTTTTGTATTCTACTGGCTGCCGTATTGGGGAAGTCATAAAACTGAATCGTGTCGATATTAACTTCTCAACGAATTCTGTCATTGTACATGGGAAAGGTGATAAAGAAAGGGAAGTATACTTTAATACTCGTTGCACCATTTGGTTAAAAAGGTATCTAGATGAAAGAGGTGATGAGGAGCCTTGTTTGTTTATTACGGAAAGAAGGCCAAAAAGACGTATGAGTATTGATAACCTAAGATTTATTATCAAACGTATATCAAATCGTGCCAGGATTAAAAAGAGTATTCATCCTCATCAATTACGTCACAGCTATGCTACACATATGATTAACAACGGTGCGCCACTTGAAGTGATACAAAGCTTACTTGGTCATGAGAAGAGTGAAACCACGAGAATATATGCTCAACTGAGCGGAAAGTTGAGACACGATTTTTATATTAAATATTTTTGAAAGCTACAGAAATTAATCTTCAATCAAAATCGAGGCGTGCATATATATAGACGTAACTTTTTGAATTGCGCCATATTATTGAACAACACCTTTAAAGAAAAATGAATGTCTATGTTAATATATAGATGATATTGTGAAGGAATGTACTTAAACTAACGGAGCATTTTTTTTGAATAAGGTATCCAAATAAATTGATAAGACTTTAGGGAAAGGTTATGGATACTTATACACACATCACGGTAGTCATTATAAATGTTGGATTGGTAGCCTTAGAACAATAAAAAAAGACCCTTAAAGGGTCTCATAATTAGCTATATTGAAACTGAAACACATTTGTCTATTAGAGAGTAAGGCGTTAACGCCAAGCTGGGGAGAATGTCATGTACACCAACATAAGAATTTTTCTCAAAAAATTTGCCATCAGCAATTCGTAAAAGCATCATAAGAGCGAATCTAATGTTTTTTTAAGTCACCACTTTTTTATTAGACACTATTTATCTTTTTAGGATAAATTTCTAGCTATTTCGTCTTTTACTGTAATCCCTACAGTTTCTAACTCTGCAATTTTTTCAGCAAATTGTGGCAGATATCTTTTATGTGCAATTAATAGTTCATCTAGTACACGTTTTGCTGTTTCGCCGCTAGGGATTAACGGGTTTATTATAAACGCTTGTAATGCTAATCCGTAATCACCGGTTACTGCTGCTTCTTCTACACATAGTTCCATATTTTTCATTACTTGCAGCCAACCTCTTTCAGCCGGTTGAAGAGAACCGAAAGCAATTGGTCTTGCTCCTGCAGCACCAATATATGCAGAAACTTCCACAACATCGTCCGGAGCCAAGTCTGGAACAGCGCCATTATTTTTTGTTGAAACTACGATGTGTGTATTTTTATTTGCATAGATGGAAGCAATGGTTTCACATGCAGCATCTGAATAGTGGGCGCCTCCACGTTTAGCCAACTGTTCAGGTTTATAATTTAAGTTAGGATCCTTATACAATTCAAATAGTTCTGCTTCTGTCTGTTTAACTTGTTGAGCTCTTGTTCCAACGTTCGGATCATTGTATTCTTCAAGCAAATGTTCTAACATCTCGTCATACCGGTAATAATAACGGTGATAGCCGCAAGGGATCATATTCATCTGTTTCAATTGTTCTTTAAAAAACGGAACATCAAAAATATTTGACGGTATACCGGAATCTCCATCATACAATTTATCGATGATTTCGGAAGTTACATCATTTCCCTTCAAATCTTTAACTCGATGCCAGTGAAAATGGTTTAAGCCGGCAAAAGTATATATTAGGTCATCTAAGATTGTTTCTATTAATTCCGGTTCAGATTTCATGGCATTAACTGGAACATTGCACAACCCAATAACCTTTTCCCATTTACCATAACGAATAATTGCATCCGTAACCATTCCACTTGGGTTCGTGAAGTTGATTAACCAAGCATTCGGGCATAATTCTTTCATATCTTCCACAATGCTTAAAATAACAGGAATCGTTCTGAAAGATTTGAAAATTCCACCTGCTCCATTTGTTTCTTGACCTACCATCCCATAGGATAATGGAATTCTTTCATCTTTAATTCTAGCATTTAGTAAGCCAACTCTAAATTGAGTGGTAACAAAATCAGCATCTTTCAATGCTTCACGACGGTCTAATGTTAAATGGACTTTGACATCATATGGAGAAGCATCCCACATTCTTTGAGCCATCTTACCAACAATTTCAAGTTTTTCCTTCCCATCTTCAATATCAACAAGCCACATTTCTCTAATTGGCAATTCTTCATATCTTTTAATAAATCCTTCCATTAATTCAGGAGTGTAACTGCTGCCTCCACCAATCGTTACAATTTTTATACCTTTTGTCATTTTATTTTTCCTCCTTGTTCTCTTTTACTATTTTCATTTTTGTTATTTTTTAATCTCTATTAAGAAAGGGAGCGTTTCTCTTTTGTTACTGTATTTACATACAAACAAAAAATTTGTAAATTTAATTTAAGAATGGGGATAGTAATATTAAATAGATTGTTACTTCCTCCTTTCTTACCTGTAGTATAAAATAAGGAGAAATATAATCAATATAATACAGCGAAAATCATTCTTCATTTACATTTTCATTTACTAAAATAAATTTATTTTGTAAATGTGATTTACAAACGGAAATATTATTAGAGGTGATTAGATATGTTACTGACAGAGAAAATGAAAGAAGATATTTTTTCTTCATCTGAAAGAGCAATAGTCGTATATTTGTTTAAACAGAGAGAGAATATTAAAGATAAAACAACTAAACAAATTTCTAAAGAAACTTACACTCACCCATCCACCTTAATTAGAATTGCTAAAAAACTAGGATATAGTGGATGGGTTGAATTAAAAAATAGTTTTCTTGATGAAATTGAATATCTAAATAGTCATTTTTCTTCTATTGATGCTAATTATCCTTTTGATGACGGAGATAGTATCATGACCGTTGCAAATAAAATGGCTTTATTGAATCAGACAACTATTAGTGATACTTTGTCTCTCTTAAATCATGATGATTTGCAAAGGGCAACTAATATGTTGGATAAAGCAGCTCATATTAAAGTATTTTCTATGTATCATAATTTATTGATTTGTCATGATTTTAAATCGAAGATGAACCGAATTGGAAAACATGTCAGTCTATGCACAGTTGATCCTCATTTCGAAGCAGTAAATTCTAATACTGAAACTTGTGCAATTGTTATATCTTATAGTGGGGAAAGTGAGGATATTGTCGGTCTGTTGCCATTTCTTAAGAGAAAGAAAGTACCTGTCATTGCTTTAACAAGTATTGGAGAAAATACCCTAACAAAATACGCTGATTGCATTTTGCGAATTACCACTAGGGAGAGATTGTATTCAAAGATAGGCAGTTTCAGTTCGAATGATTCCATCTGTTTTCTTTTAGATGTTCTCTATGCTTGTGTTTTTTCCGAAGACTATAAAAATAACCTCGAATATAAAATTCGCATTTCTAAATATTTCGATCACAGAAAAAGTTCCAATAAAGTTATGCAAGAAGTTAAACACGATAATGTTTAAATGAAGTTGTAACAATTTGTATTATTAATCAATTAACAATGACACCTCAAAAGGCTTATTTTTTAAAATTGTGAAGTATTACAATTAAACTATCGGGTGCTTTAGTTTCATTTTCCTTTCCATAGTAACAGCTAAAATAATTAGTGGTTTATTCAATTAAAGGGCGCGATTGTTGAGTAACACAAGTAGAAAATGATTAAACTTTTTTAATAATTATTCACTAGCAACACACAATCCAAGCATTTTGCCCAAACCTTTTTCAAAATGTTTGGGTTTCTTCTGTTGAAAAATCAATTGTTGTAGCATGCTTTTGATCAAACTTTATTACAAACCAACAAGTAGAGAAATTTTTTATATAAGGACAAACAACATCGTAAAATCTTTAATTTCATATATAAAATTAATAAGAATTATGATATGATGAAAGCAAGCAAATACTTCTAAATCTATCTTGCAAAAGGACACACCTACGCATACATATGCCATAGGTGCGTCCTTTTTTCGTTGCCTATAAATTCCTGGAAAAAAGAGAGGGGGAAGGTGTATTGTGTACGGGTGAAATATCAACTACAAATGTATCTTTTGTGAATGTGGAGAGTCAGAAGCAGAATAAGGGAAGTTGAAATATCAACATATCCTAAATGTAATAAGCGTTTATTCAGGGCTACGTTTAATGAACATCCAAAGTGGGTTCGATTTTACTTGTGTTGTAACTATAAAGAAGTGAATCCAGCATATAGTCCATTTTTATATTAAGTAGAGAGATACGCTTATAAGGGAGTAATTAATGAAAACATCAATAAAAATTCTTATATTGTCTGTAATTTAATTGGATATATTTTTCGGAACGTTTTCTTGGTTTTTTATCCTTATATTTCTCGCAGGTTTTATGGCACCTCAGCCGACTTACTTAGAGTCTTTGGAAATTCTAGTAATCATGTGCTTATATGGCAATACATATGTGTTATGGTTATTTCGCATTTTGTCATGGGAGAAAAAACGTCATGCTCGAGTGCAATTATTCGTTTTTCTTAGTTTAGCAATATTACATTTTTATTTATGGATATGGTACGCGTTTTAATTAGGAGGGAGATACTACGGTATGAAACCATGGATTAAGATTGCTTGTATAACATCATTAGTCTTTCAAATTACAGTATGTAGCAGTTCAACACAAACAAATGATTCTAAGGCAGTACAAATAGCACGGAAAACCGTTCAACAGGGTACGGAAACAAAAAAGAGTAGTATCGATATTCCCGGAGCGTATAAGGACAAGTTAAAAGGTTTAGATACGGTTAAAGGGAAAGTGGTATATACGAAAGACGGAGACACAGTATAGGATTGTGATTTAAACCATAACCTTGCCACTTTGGCAAATTTATGGTTCTTTCTCTTCGTGGCAAATTTATGCTTCCAACGATAAAATTTTTAATCACTCATAAAATCGCTTGAAATTATAAAGGCGTTAAAAATAAGGTTTTACTAAATTTACTTAAAACCACTTAATTGCAGGAGTGTTCATGCACCTTATAACTTAAACTTACTTGCGAATAAACTTATTTTAACTTAAGATATCCTTATGGAGGTTACTTATGAATCAAGAAGAACGATTGATACGAGTCCTTAATTATTTAGAAATACAAAAAACCATGAATATAAAACAAATGTGTGAAATGTTTCATATCTCACGAGATACTGCAAGAAGAGATATAGTAAAACTTTCAAGAAATAAAGCAATAGTTAGAACCTATGGTGGAGTGGCTTTAGCTACTTTTCATAAGAAAATTGATACTTATCAAAAGCGGTCACAGACTGAATTAGAAACGAAAAAATTGATTGGAATGAAAGCTGCAAATATAATTGCAAACAATGACATGATTTATTTAGACGTTTCAACAACAGTCAACTTTGTAGCGCAACATTTGCAATCAAAGAACGTAACTATTGTGACGAATTCGATTGATACTGCTTATATGTTAGCTCAATCTGAAGATACGACTATTCACCTTTTGGGAGGAACTTTAAATAAGGTTTCTCGACATACTACGGGGACTTCGACCACTGAAAAACTCAAAGATTATCACTTTGACAAGGTGTTCATTGGAACCGCAGGTATTACAGAAGACGGGATATACTATGGTTTTGAAGAAGATATTTATTTCAAGCGTGAATTAATAAAACATGCTGATCAAGTTATTTTAGTGGCAGATCACACTAAATGGAATCAGCGACGAAATTATAAGGGTTTAACGCTTGAATCTATAGACACATTCATTACAAATCAAGTTATGTCTAATGATTTATATAATACTTTGAAAGAAAACGGTGTTGAAGTAGTAATTGCAAGTGAAGATTAAAAAATAGGGAGGATTTATTTTGATTACATCTCTTGTTTTTGACGTAGACGGCACAATTTTAGACACAGAAAAAGCAATACTAAAATCCTTACAAAAAGTTTTAAAAGAAGAACTAAAGGAAGATTATGCGTTACAGGATTTAAGATTTGCATTAGGGATTCCTGGAAAAGAAACCTTAAAAAAATTAAATGTACAAAATATAGATGTTGTTCATCCGAAATGGGCCAAATCTGTACTAGATTTTTCTCATGAAGTCTCCGTGTTTGAAGAATTAGAAAGCATTATTAAAGAGTTATCCCTTAGTAAATTAAAGCTTGGTATTGTTACATCAAAAACTAAGCAAGAATTAATAGATGAGTTCGAGCCATTTGATCTAAGCGGTCATTTTGAACATACAATTTGTGCGTGTGATACGGATAAACACAAACCACACCCTGAACCATTATTAGCTTGTTTGAAACAATTAGATGTTCCTAATAATGAGGCAGTATACATTGGAGACTCTATATACGATATGCAATGTGCGAAAAGTGCTGGTGTTAAATTCGCACTCGCTTTATGGGGCTCAAAGACAAAAGAAGGTTTTGAAAAAGCTAATTATGTATTAAATACCCCAAAAGATATTTTGGATTTAATTTAATTAAGCTCGTTTCTAATCAAGACATTAAATTACTCATTAAAAAGTCGATTTCTTAACGTACAGGAAATCGACTTTTTATTTATAATCCCTTCATCCAATTCTTTCTACATTTTAGGCATCTTTGCAGCAGGAACATCTAGAATTAGAGTGTAAAAAATGTATCTTGAATAGTAGAACGAAAAGATTGGCAACGAATTTGTTTTGCCCAAAATGCCGTTTCTGCTTCTCTTTCTTGTAATGTCATGTTAGTTCTAAAGGGTGAAGGAAGAATAAGAGCAGTTACAGCTGGTATTGAATGAAAAGTTATATTATCTAGCTTTAGAAATTTTCGCCACATATTAAGATCACTCCACACATCCTCTGGTCCAGGACTCCATCCTTCAAGAAAACGGTGATAGGTAACTATGCGGTGTCCAGCAATCGTAGGACTAAAATTTATATGACTCTTTCAACATACGATCGCGAGTCTCAAGTTCCTCAAATGATCCCTGAATGGCCATCATTTGTTCCTTATTCACAATAGCCATATAGCGGCTATGTACAAAATCTGCTTTGGATAAAGCTTGCTCCATGTATTGTAAGTGATCAGGAAAACATGAATCATCGCCACTCAGATAACATACAAATTTTCCTTTTGCCAATTGTGATGCCTCATGTCGATAAATTTCTCCGTTCCTTGCACCTGATCCTATAAAAACAGAGAAGAAATCTTTAATCAAGCTCCTGCTTTTCAGCATAAAATACACCAAAACAATTACTTGAAATATTATTCATTTATCAATCTGAGTATGCTTTTTTAACTTTGCAACAGCAACCATAAATGCTCCTCATAATAAATATAAGGTTATTTTATATATACATAGATTTTATTCATCGTAAGCCTACTGAAAATAAGAAAAAACGTAAAAAGACAGCGGCTTATATTGTCATGCAATTTAAACTTTTAAAAGGGTGAATGGGGTATCGAAAGCGGTACAGTTATCTTTTAAACAAAGGAGTCAAAGTTACTCTGTCTCAAGTAAGACACGCCTTATGTAAGGTCAGCTCAAAGTGAAAAATTGTCACTTATTATAAGAAACAAAAGCAAGAACTCAATACGTTTCCCAATATATTAGAACGCTCTTTTATACCTAGTACAAAGGAAAGACCAACAGTGGTTGAGGAAATATAAATTATATTAGGTAGATTGGCAATAAATAGTGATTTATCACAGCTAACAGAGGAAGAAAAGCGGCAATATTACCATTTTGTATGCAGAAAATATGGACTAGATCCATTTACAGGGTTGTTTGCTTTTATCCGGTTTAAGGGAAGTAAGTGAACTACAGCTATAGGCGCAGTTCCTATTAGTACAGAAGTTGGAAGAAAACTTAGTCCCGCTCAGTTAGCTCATACACTGATGACTTGTGAAACCAAAGCAAAGAGACGAGCGACAGTATCACTGTGCGGTTTAGCTATGATGGATGAAACAGAAGTAGGTATACTTTTTGGTGTAAAACGATTTGATATACAATCCGTCATCGAAAATAAAGATTTACCTCTACAATCCAAACAATCTTATGGCGGTTATACAGTTATGGTAAAAGAATCAATGGGAAAATCAGAACTATTTGAGAAAGAAAAAATAAAAAAAAGAAGTGACTGTTTTGACAGAATTGAGAGAGTCATAATGGTACATCAAAAACTTCATGAAGAGAAGAAGTGCAACTATTATCATATAGAATTTGTTGTGAAAGATGAAAGAAACAAGCAAGCATGCATGCAATAATGATGAAGTATGGCATTATATATATTTCTTATATTAGCACTTATTTATTTGTCAATTCTCCTTTGTGTGAAAGTAGAGTGCACGAAAATGAAAGTGGAACGAATCTTGAGATTACTATTGAAGAGGGTGTGCTTATTTATTGAGTTGTAGTGCATAGATACTATAAGAGAGCATAGGATACACATATTTCTAGAGGAATTATGTAATAAGTGACATATGAAGAAGACAATGTTGCAAATATGAGAGGTTGAAAAGAAAGCTCACAAACCAATGTAGTTTTAAGAATAGTAGTAAATAAAAAACTGTATCTAGCCTGAAAAATACATCGAAAGGATAGCACCGGTATTTAAAGTATCTGGGGATATATTGTAAGGAAGGCAGATGTTCAATGAGTATATGCTTATAAAAAATACTGTAAAAAAACTATTGTATGTTAAAAATTTATATGTTACATTAATGTTACAAAAGTATTACTTTATGTGACTTTTGTTTCATTTTATCTTCTTATTGTTTATATTTTGTTACAAATCATATACTAGAAACGTTATTTCTATGTGCGTAAGAGTGTGTGTAGTAAGAAGTCTCAGTTAGAACTTCATACATTATATTAAAAATCCTTTCTGTCTTAAAAGAAGAAGAATACCAACTATTTAGGGGTTTTTAGGTAATGGGATTATATAAAATGTACTTCCTTTCCCACACAATTTAGTACATATTTAAGGTTCAGTCTAATTGCTGCGCAGTTACTTTTACATATGAGTGTATCGAAATAAATGAAGAGATTGGTAATTATAACAGCATTAAAAAATTAATTTCGAAATGGATTTAAATAGAGTGATTGAGGTATATAAAGTGAAAAATTCTTATAAAGTGTTTATATGTATTTGGATAATTATTTTGTTGTTTTTTGTAATTTATTTTGGATACAAAATGACATCTGATAATAATCAGGTATCAATACAAGAAAAACAGGTAAAACAAGAAGTTCAAAAAATGTCAGAAGAATCAAATGAGAGAGAAATAGAATTATTTGAAATATTCTAAAAGAAATCAGTAATAAAAAGAGGGCAGTTACGTACTAACAGGTTCCCTTTTGAGGTGCAAACATTGCAAATCACATCACATTTTTTGTCACTAATATAAATGGGATTCTCTAATTAAGTAACAATAATAAACGCAGAGGAGGGATAGCTTAATAGCTATCCCTTCATCTTAATATCATTTAAATAAATCTTCTATTATATTAGCAGGGGATAGTGATAGAAAAGTGTGTTCCTTTTCCTAGTTCACTTTCTATCTCTATATCTCCGTTTAATTCTTTAATAATACTGTACGCAATCATAGTACTAAGCCCAGTACCCTTTTCTGTTGTTGAATAAAATGGCAAAGCAATTCGTTTTATTTGTTGAGAAGACATTCCAATTCCTGTATCAATAATATCAATTACAATATTATCTTTCATTTTTTGTATATTTATTTGTAATACTCCACCATTTTTCATAGCCTCAATTCCATTTTGTATTATGTTGGTTAGACACAGTTTTAATTTCTCAGAATCAGCATTTATAAAAAGGGAGTCTGTAATATTCAGTTTTAATTCAACATTCCATGATAGAGCGAGTGGTGAAATTGTATCTATTACCTGATTCAAAATGTGATTAATATCTAGTTTCTCTTTAATAATGTTTTGTGGTTTGGTTAAAGATAAATAGTTATTTATAGTAGCCTGTATTTGTTGCATTTCAATTAACATGATTTCCAAGTACTTATCTTGAGGTACCTTAGAACTTTCATTTTCATTTAATAACTGAGTGAATCCCTGTACCGTGGTTAGTGGATTATGGATTTCATGCGCAATAGATGCAGCTAGTTCGCTGGCTATATAAAATTTTTCTGCTCTTTGCATTCTTTCTTTTATTTTATATTTCTCGATCATTCCTTCTATTAAATAAACTGATAATAATAATGTGAAAATATTTATGACTATATAATTAAATGAAAATTCGATGAGAGTAGAGTCAATTTTACCACCTGTATTTATTTGCGTTACAATACCGCAGATAGAAAGGGAAGTTGTACATATCAAAATAAGTATAATGCTTAATAATATCTTCTTTTCCTTGAAAAAAGTAGGTGATAAGTAACGAAACATGATTGTAATAACAGAAATAATAGTAAAGATAATAAATGATGGGAAAACTCCGCTTCCACCTAAGTAAAATCTATAAGAAAGATATAAAACTCCAATACAAATAATGCACTTTGTATTTCCATATAGAAAAACTAATATGATGGGAATAAAACGTAAATCATAAATGAACCCAGCATGTAAATGAAAAGGAAAAGTCATACAAAAAATAATTGAAATGGAGGAAAGAACAGAAATTAATATATTATTACATGCCATTTTTTCTGTATGTTCTAGCCAAAATACTTGGTAACTAAGGATACAAATTATAATAATAAAGGTATTTAATAATAGTGTAGGAATTCCCATAGTTTATGCCTCTCTGCGAGTTTGTAAGCAGGATTATGAATGTGTTTAATCTAGGTGTTTGGTTTTATTAGATTTTCTATCTTTAAAAAAGAAAAGGAAGGGCACTTGAAAAAGTGCTTTTTTACTATTTATATTAGAACCGATGAGGAAGATAGAAATAAAAAGTTACTTTTACTTATGAACAAAAAAACTGAACGTAGCCCTTATATAGCTAAAACATGAAGTGAATTACTGAAATAGTTACGTTTTTCTGGAGTGAATATTCCGAAAAAACGTTGTATATGACGAAATCTATTTTATAGCCTTCCCATATTAACATGTAATTTATTAAATTACAAAGAAAAAATTAAAAATTATTATTTTTTTGTTAGTTTAATTTATTTGAAAACGAAAAAGTATTCAAGAGGTCACGATTGAGATGCTAGGATACTTAGACCAATAGTCGAACTTCGTAATAACGTTGTTACTTTTTTACTCATATTCTTATTACTAATTTTAGTATGATAATCGACCGAAAGTTCCGATAATTAGCTGCGTACCCCCCTTTTTTATATCATTTTATATTAAATACAATGATATTTATTGTCACATAATAATGCAAATTTCCAGTAAACTAATAGAAAAAATCCTATAATAACATAATTTACTATCTTTGATATAAACAATGCAGGAGTAAATGCAATAAAATTTCATTATTAATCCTTATATTCAAGCTGAAAATATCTGTTTACATATTAAAATATCTTTTTAGTGGTCCTTCATGCCAAGAATCATTTCCGTACTCCAACTACTGTTATTCTAGTATTTTACCAGGTTTCTTATTTTGTTAAGGTATCCTAATATTTTTACTTTTATGAAACGATATGTTTTAATATCATAATTTAT
>NZ_JBHWYR010000106.1:0-12514 GCF_042728695.1 Bacillus sp. NPDC060175 | reverse complement strand
CAAGATATCATATGGAGTTCGATAGCCGAATTCACGCTATCGGTAAAATGATATGTGTCGTCAAGAACAAGACGCTAAAACATATGAACACGCAATGATCTGTACGGTATGGTTATAGTACCGTAGCTCACGAACCTATACGGTCTGTCGTGAGAGTGGTAATGGCACACCGCAATTTTGCACGTCAGCGATACCAGAAATGGACTTCGCCTTTGGTAGCAAGAATCCCACTGACGTTTGTCAGCCTGCCCCTTTAGGGGTGGGAGTGTCAAAGCTGGTCAAGTACATGAACTAGACGTCTTATTATTTCCGCGGACTGTTTGAGTTGTTCCGCATCAAAATCTGAAAGGGTCGCATTAAGAATATGATTTAGTTTTTTCTCTCTTTCTAAATGACAATTTAAACCACTAGGTGTAAGTCGGATGTTGACAATTCTACGGTCGTTATTTGAACGAACACGCTCAACGTAGCCAGCCTGTTGCAATCCATTGATTAATTGGGTAACACCCGCGGCGGTAGTTTCTGCTCGATCAGCTAAATCTTTGACTGATAATTCACCTTCCTCAGCTAATACTTTAAGGGTTCGGGCATGGACCATTGAAACAGCTCCTAATGTACGAGTAGCTCGCCCTCTTAAACGTCCATCGGCTGCAGTCAGGCTATATATAGCTTGACTAAGTACATCTATTGTAGTTAATTTATTAGCAGAATTTGTCATAAAATCACCACTCCCTCATTAGTTAAGTACTTAATTATATAAAAATAACATTAACATATAGAGAAGAATAGAGTCAAATTAAGTGGGAATTTACAGTCCTTTTTCCAAGCGATAGTATATCTCATTATCTGGAGTCATCTTATGAAAAGATAGAATACGTGAACTACTCGCCACTTAGCAAAGCTTGAAGCGGGAGCTTCTCAGTTCCACGATGAAAGTAACATTTCGTCTCCCTGAGCGTTACTTCGGGTGTTCCACCCCTAGATGTCCAGCCCTTGGACGCTCTCTTGGTACAGTTGATATTTTACGCAGGAAACGAATGGCTTGGTTTTCGTGCTCTATTTTCTTCCTGCAACCTCATATATCAGGTTATCAAAGAACTCCATATAGCTAATTTATCAAAAGTTTTTGGCTATGCAAAACCGAAATTCATATCCCACCTACCGTTGGGATATTGCCCTTCACACGCTTAAGGAAGGAGAATTCTTTCGTTAAATTCGTTAAAATATAGACTTGACAAAAGCCTATAGTATACTTCATTGTTATTAATTAAGTACTTAATGATTAAGTACTTAATGATTAAGTACTTAATTAATAAATATAGTAAAGGATGATTATTATGACTCAACGTTCAATATCTCAAGGATGGGCATTAGACATAGCACTTGCGCTTGGTGGATTTGATGCTTTGCACCCTGAAGCAAAGGCAACTATGGAACAGTTAGGACACGATCATACTGATTTTGATAAGGTTTTTTCCCAAGTAAAGAGTGGGGCAATGATACCAAAAGCATGGGCCACGGTTGCTGCACAGGCTCAAGAACGAGCAAAGCACTATGAACAAAAAGGATTCGCTGTGACTGCTCGTGACCTGTATCAGCGAGCTGCTGTTATGTGGGGACGTGCACAATACTCATATTTTAATGATGATCCACGAAAATTGGCATTTCGAGAGCGTTGTAACGAATGTGTGGCAGCTATTTCGTCACTTGGAGGTGGAAGGGTACAACGTATAGTATTAGACTTTGAAGGCAAAAAGATATATGCATTGCTTCATTTACCTTTAGGCGAAATTCGTAATGCACCAGCAGTAATATTAGGTCCAGGTATGGACATGATTAAGGAAGACTATATACAGATTGCGCAACGCTATTATACGTCTCGTGGTATCGTAGCTCTATCAATTGAAGGTCCTGGTCAAGGAGAATCTGTGTCAGGAGGTCTAAAAGTTGATTTGACTAATTACGAACGTGCAGTTAGTTGTTATATCGATTTTCTTTCAAAGCGACCTGAGGTTGATTCAAATCGGATTGGATTTTTTGGCATCAGTATGAGTGGGTATTGGGGGATGCGGGCTGCTGCAAGTGATAATCGTATAAACGCTTTAGCAACTTTTGAAGGTGTATATGGCGAATTTGATACCATCTTCAACCGAGCACAGCCGAGTTTCAAAGCAAACTTTATGTACATGTCGGGCTACACTGATGAGGTTGCTTTTGAAAACGAGCTGAGTAGCCAGATGAACCTATGGAAATTGGCTCCAAAGATTACTTGTCCAGTCTTCATGGGAATAGGAGAATTTGATGAACTAACCCGTTTGGAAGAAGCATTAAGTCTTTATGAGCTTGTAGAAGCACCAAAAGAGCTGCGCGTCTACGAGAATGAATTCCATCCGCTTGGTGGAGTAGCTGCAGAAATTTTCCGTTTTGGTGCAGAATGGGTAGAACTTGCGCTTGAAGGTAACGTTAAAACTCACTATGATGAACGCTATTACATGCACCGTGATGGCGATGTCACTGAGGGGACTGCATTTCCAACCTATTGGCTTGGTGCTCAGCCGGCTGAAATTAAAGCACGTAAAAAATGTAACGCATTAAATGCTTGTAAAAATTAACAGATGCAATCCGATTCAAAAAAAGCTCTGCAGTAAGTATCAGGTCCGTTTTGTTATGTATCTATTATTTAACGAATTCAAGCGACATAGTAAATAAAGGAGTTATTATTCATCCAGATGGAATAGTTGAAAAATTTCAAATCTAATAAAGTATACAAAGAAAAGACACTCTATGAAGAGTGTCTTTTCTCCTACTTGAACCATCTTAATTTTAATAACATCCATTTCTTCTTACAATTACAAATATATAAGCTATCTTTCATATCACATTTATTTTACCGTATTTTTCTATGGGAATTATTGAAAAATATGATTTATAACTATTTATATTAAAATCCTTCAAAATAGCGAACGTATTTTCGAAAAATAGGTTGAATATTTGGGTTAAGTAGGAATGTATTAAGAGCGGATATTCTGTAATGGGGATAATGCAGTGTATGACTATTCACTTTGCCCAAACAATACAGTATTTTACCTAGATCTTGTGTCATTTTTCGCATCCGTTTCTTGCTTGAAATTAGGTTATGATCCACTACAAACAAAGCTAGCAGTAGTTAGCGATACGGCAAGACCAGACCAGGTTCTGTTGTTTTAGCTGCTACTAAACCACTAAAACAATTAGGTATAAAATTACGGTTTGGTTTTATGTACCTCCATCAACTACAAATTCACAATAGATTTTGCATTTTCATATCTCTGCATTTTATCTATACATCAGCATGTTATTCTCCTCATGTAAGTATCTTACATTTATTAATAATGGAAATAGTGAAAGACTTTTAATTGGTTAAACTAGAAAAGAAAGTATTTTTTCGTGAAAATAAATCGTGGGGAAGATAGAATATGGAAAGAACAATTTTAATTGTGGAAGATGAAGATATTTTACGTGAAATTATGAAGGATTATTTATTAAACGAAGGATATAAGGTGTTAGAGGCGATTGATGGGAAAGAAGCATTGTCTACATTTGAAGAACATGAGGTACATTTAATTATTTTAGACATTATGTTACCAGAATTAGATGGTTGGACGGTCTGTCGACGAATTCGTAAAACATCTAATGTGCCTATTATTATGTTAACGGCTCGGGTTGATGAGGATGATACCCTGCTTGGATTTGAACTAGGAGCAGATGATTATGTTACAAAACCATACAGTCCCCCTATTCTATTAGCGAGAGCCAAACGATTAATTGAAAGTCGACATTCTTCGAAAGTTAATATATCAATTGAGGACACATTAACTAGAAGTAGCATCCATGTACATTATCCCTCCCGTACAGTAACTGTCGATGAAAAAGATATAAGTTTGACGCACACAGAATTTGAAATACTAACATATTTAATGAAAAATCAAGGGATTATTATTTCTAGAGAACAATTAATCACTAAAATATGGGGGTATGAATTTACAGGGGATGATCGTACAGTCAATAGTCATATCCGTAATTTGCGTCATAAATTAGGAAATAGAGCAACTTGTATTGTAACAGTTGTCCGAGCTGGTTATAAATTTGAGGATCAGATATGAAAAAAGGAATTGTATTTAAATTATTTATATTAACAACGGCATTATGCACACTTATTTTAGTAACTATTTTTATTGGACAAACCATATTTTTCAAGCAATACTACGCGAATCGAAAAGTTAATGATATTAAAACGAATATTCAATCCTTTGAAAAAGCATATGTAAAATCTGGAGATGATGCGAAAGCAATTCAAGAATTGGAACAAAATTTCTATCAAGAGAATGCGACATGGATTACAACACTAGACAGTGTAGGCAATATAAAATATGCAAATGGGTTTTCTTTAGAAATTCAATTAGATCCTAATAAAAATAATTTTTTTTCTAATCGTGTAATTCATATTCCAATGTATAGTTTTATCGATTTAGAGGATATGCAAAGGATGCAGTTTCGTTTAGAACCGGGGAATCATATTATTATTGATGGATTACAACAAGGTGATACAGTAATACCTGCGATGTTAACAGTAAAAAATGGGAATTTGGTATTGGAGAATAAGCAACTTTCAGAAAGGTTATATGGAAGAGAAGACACAACGGATCCGTCATTAAAAGAAAGCTTATTAGGAAGCATTAAGAAAGTACAATTCCCAGAGGGAACTATAGGGCCAAGCTTTTTTTATACAAATCGTGTATTTATAGACAGGATAAAAAAATTTCAGATAAATCTAATATTAGATGAAAAAGATAAAAAATTAACTTCTATGGAAATAATGGATTATGAGCAAAATGATATTAAATATAAAATATTCATTAAACCAATAAAAGATGTAAATGGTAAGATAAATTATTTTTTTGCTATGACATCATTACAACCAGTGGATGAAGCTGTACAAATGATAAAAGATTATTATATTTATCTAGTTATATTAGTGTTAATTCTTATTGTTTTAGTATCGTTCTATTACTCAAAAAAAATCGCTAAACCATTGTTACAAATAAATGATACTACAAAAAGAATTGCGGATTTGGATTTTTCAGAGAAGATACCTATTACTACAAAAGATGAAATAGGTGATTTATCAAACAGTATTAATACACTTTCTATGACTTTGCATTCGTATATTAACCAACTGCAGCAAGACATAGAGAAAGAAAAGCAATTAGAAAATACACGTAAAGAATTTATCTCTGGTGTTTCACATGAGTTAAAGACGCCTTTAAGTATAATGAAGAGCTGTATTTCAATTTTGGAAGACGGTGTTGCAAGTAATAAAAAAGAGTATTACTTTAAAGCAATGTCAAAAGAAGTGGATAAAATGGATATGCTCATTATTGATATGCTAGAACTAGCAAAGTTTGAATCCGGTACGTATAAAATGGAAATGGATGTTTTCCATATTGATGAGATGATTGATTATATATGCGAGCAATTATCCTCGGATATAACGGCTAAGCAATTACATGTCCATAAGCACCTTTCTAAAATTGAAGTTGTTGCAAACCAGCATCGAATAGAACAAGTTATTACTAACTTTATTACCAATGCGATTCGTTACACACCAAAAAATGAGAATATTATTATTTCTACAATAGAAGAAAATGAACGTGTCAAAGTATGCATAGAAAATAAAGGAGCTCATATCGCACCAGAACATGTAGAGAAAATATGGGATCGTTTTTATCGAGGAGATACGTCTCGTCAACGATCCAAAGGTGGAACAGGGCTGGGGCTTGCTATTTCAAAGAATATTTTAGAATTGCATAGTATACAATATGGTGTATCAAATACTGAAGATGGTGTATTATTTTTCTTCTATTTAAATAAAAGCTTGTAGAATTTGAGTTCTGCAAGCTTTTATTATTTTTAAACAAAATTGACCTTATCTGCACTTTATCTTTATCAGCGTTCATTAATTATTTTACTATCTAACAAAATAGGTAAATAGAAAAATACTATTCTTTCTTTATCTTAATCAGGAAGAATCGTATTTTTTATTTTGGGTGTACAGGGCTAATGCTGGTGATATTATACATATTTATTCACCAGCAATTGAATGTTTGTTCACTATTTATTCGGTGTATAACCAGTTCTCGAATTCGGGAATTAACTTAACTTTATCAGAGAGGCAAATACTTTTCTAAAGATTAATGTATTCTTTAACTAATTTCGACATTATCTGCATTTTATCTTTATCCCTCTCTATTAATCTATTTATTGTAAGAACCGGTTGGAAATACTGAGTCAACCAAATAAAGGTTCGGATTTATAAATAATTGATATAAAAATCAATAGAGAAAGGATAGATAAATAATGAAAAAAACAAAAATTAAAAATAAAACAGGTGTAATAACTAAGGCAATAATATCGCTAGGAGCTGTTCTAGCAACGGCTTGTTTCATGTTCTTATTAATTGGAAAATTTAATTCCACTCCTGCGAAAGGGGTAGCTCAAAAAAGCATTAAACAAGTTAACACGCAGCAACAAGAAAAGAAAAGTGAAACACCACCGACAAAACAAAAAAGGCCGGATGGAAAACCTGTGGGAAAAGTAGTCTACTTAACATTTGATGACGGTCCGAGCGCATTAACTGGTCAATTTTTGGATGTATTAAAAGAGGACAATGTTAAATCAACATTTTTCATGCAAGGAAGTAATTTGCAAAATACCAGTCTTCAGGAAAATGTAAAACGAGCAATAAAAGAGGGGCATTATATTGGTGCACATAGTATGACACATAATAGCAATAAGTTATATAAAAATGGGCAATTTGTACCAGAGATGAAAGAAACTCTAGCTCTTATACATGAAATTACAGGTACAAACCCTAAATTAGTTCGCCCGCCATATGGTTCCGCACCAGGTCTAAAAAGCGAAGAAATTCGTAAGCAAATTGTAGAATCTGGAATAAAAGTCTGGGATTGGACGATTGATTCTCATGACTGGGAATTAAAAGATAATTCAACTCAGATTGCAGAAAATGTAAAAAAACAAACGACAGAAGATATAGAAGTTGTTTTGATGCATGAAAAACCACAGACATTACAAGCTCTTCCTGAAATTATTAAATTTTATAAAGAGAAAGGATATGAATTTGGTGTATACAATGATGCAGACCATTTCCACCTGAATTTCCAGAAAGATCAACGTTTATAGTATTTGACACTCCCCCCCTAAAGGGTCAAGCTGACAAACGTCAGTGGGATTCTTGCTACCAAAGGCGAAGTCCATTTCTGGTATCGCTGACGTGCAAGATTGCGGTGTGCCATCACCACTCTCACGACAGACCGTATAGGATCATGAGATACGGTACTATCACCATACCGTACAGGTTCGTGTTCAGATGTTTTAGCGTCTAGTTCTTGACGACACATATCATTTTACCGATAGCATGAATTCGGCTACCGAACTCCATATGATATCTTGTTTTCAAGGAACACAATGTCGTTTTAAAGACTTGTACTTGTCTATAGTTTGTGTATAACCAAAACACAACTGTTTTTCTATGAAAAAGCGATCCTTTCATCCCATGCCTAAAGTCCGATATGGGCTTTCCCGTATCGCAAAATCTGTAATTATCTTTGAAAATTGGCTTTCATCAGTAAAAACGTTACCTAATTTCACTAATAAAAGCACTGTAAGAAAGGAAATTGTATATGATTTTTAAAAAAATTACAATCTCATTGATAAGTATCATTTCCTTAGTAGCTTGCGGAAATCCAGATAGTAAGAAAGCAGTCCCTAAAATAGAATCTTCTTCTATCACCTTAGAAAAAGAGTTTCCCTCTTCTTCTAATATAGATACTTCTACATTTAAATCTATTTTTAAAACAAGTGTATTTTTAGGGGATTCCATTACAGATGGACTTCATAATCTTGATATATTAGACGAAGAAAATATTATAAGTGGTATAGGGAAATCAATTGGAGATGCTCAAAAAAATGTAGAGCAAGTAGCCAACCAAAAACCGGAAAATATATTTATTCTACTTGGGCTATGTAATCTTGCTGAAACAAAAGAATCTACAGTAACCCAATATTCTCAATTGATTCAAAAAATAAAAGAAAAATTACCTGATACAAAAATAAATATCCTGTCAATTACACCAGTTACACCAGAACGTACACAAAAAGAAGAGCGTTATAAAAATATTAATGATTTTAATGAAGGATTTAAAATGATAGCGAAAAAAGAACAAGTGAATTTTATCGACTTGTCCCCGATGTTTAAAGATAATCCAGATCTCTATGTTGAGGATGGCATACATTTTAAGCCGGAATTTTACCCAATTTGGTTGGAATATTTAAAAAATCAATTAAAATAAACAAAAATATTTTTGTATTATTAAATTACTACTTTTAATGTGTGTATTGTTTATACAAAGTTAATATAAAAAGGAAGTGAACTATTGCAACTAGCAACAATTCGCTTCCTTTTTTATTTAAACCAACTCGTATTTCCTATCTTGAAATCGACTATTACCAAACCATTTCATTGATTATTAAACACATTTTATTCAATCAAATTTCATATTCAATCTCAGAAATATAAGTATCAAATTATTCTTCTGTTAAGCTATTTAATAACTAATTTTCAAACTTAGGATTCTTTAAATTATTTCTATCTTATCTGCACCTTATTTTTACTTGTAACGATTAATCTATATTTGTAAACGAAAGGTTCGCATTGAAAATAAAAATAGCATCGCTATATACACAATAGCTTACGAAATAATGACTTGAGAGGAAGATAAAAATGTTAAAGAAAGTATGTGTTTGTCTAGTTACGGGGACCATTGCATTGACCTCCGCAGCCTGTGTAAATAAAGGAACTGAAAAAACATCAAATAAGGTCACTCAAGAGGCTGTGCATGAAAAAAAATCGAAAGATAGTGCGTATAAACCTATTTTTAAAAACAGTTTATTCTTTGGTGATTCCATTACTGAAGGGATGATTGATCAAGAATTAATCGATGATCAAAATATTATTGCTGACAAAGGTAAAATTACAGCAATGGCTATAGAGGAAGATGTTAACAAAGTAGTAGAAAAAAAACCTGAACATATTTTTATGAGCTTTGGAACAAATGATTTACTGATGCCTATGGATCTTGAAGGAAAGCCTATCGAAAATCCAGTCAAGTTTTCAATAGATAACTATTCAAAATTAATACAAAAAATAAAAGAAAAACTTCCAAATGTAAGCATACACCTTTTATCTGTTACACCAGTTATAGATAAGGTATTACAGGAATACCCACAATATAAACATATTGATGAATATAACGTGAAACTTAAAGAATTAGCAAACGTTGTAAAAGTAGAGTACATTGATTTATCTCTAATTTTTGAAAAAAACAAAGATTTACATGATCAAGATGGTGTACATTTTAAAGCTGATTATTACAAGCTACTACTTGAACAATTAAAAAATGCCGTTAAGTAATACTTATACCTATAATTTACAGTTCTTATATGAGGACTGTAAATTTTAAATAAAAAACACAGACAAAACCATTTAGGAGGTGAAAGAACAATGGTGTTCAGTAGTTTGGTTTTTCTTTTCTTATTTTTACCATTAACAATTCTCATTTATTACGTATCACCTAAAGTTCTTCGAAATTTAATATTATGTATCTTCAGTCTCATTTTTTATGCATGGGGTGAGCCTGTGTACATAGTCATTATGATATTTTCCACCATATTTGACTATGCTAATGGCATACTTATAGATAAGTATAAAAATCGCAAGGGTATTACAAAAGCAATATTTATTAACTCCATAATAATAAATTTAGGAATACTTGGTTTCTTCAAATATTACGGATTCGTGGTGGATAATATCAATACCATTTTTAATTTGAATATTCAGGTTGAGACGCTTCCTCTTCCTGTAGGAATCTCATTTTATACTTTCCAAACAATGTCTTATGTAATTGATGTTTATTTAGGTAAAGTACAGGCACAAAAAAATATTATTTCGTTTGGTACCTATGTTACGATGTTTCCTCAACTTGTTGCAGGGCCTATTGTAAAATACAGTGATATTGATAAACAATTACAAGAAAGAAAAGTAACATTTGATCGTTTTGGTGAAGGAATGGAATTATTTGTTAGAGGACTAGCGTTAAAGGTACTTTTAGCTAATAATATAGGACTTCTTTGGACAAGTGTAAAAGCAACTTCTATATCAGAACTTACAGTCCTCACAGCATGGATCGGGATTATTGCTTTTGCTTTCCAAATTTATTTTGATTTTAGAGGATATTCAGCTATGGCTCAAGGGCTAGGAAAAATGTTCGGATTTGATTTCCCAGAAAACTTTAACTATCCCTATATATCCAAAAGTGTAACCGAGTTTTGGCGTAGATGGCACATATCATTAGGTTCATGGTTTAGAGAGTATGTATACATTCCTCTCGGTGGAAATCGGACCGGATTAATGAAACAACTTAGAAATTTGTTTGTAGTTTGGCTCTTAACAGGATTATGGCATGGAGCGAACTGGAATTTTATTATTTGGGGATTGTATTTTGGATTATTTGTAACACTAGAAAAGCTATTTCTTTTAAAATGGCTTAAAAATAGAATGAGCTTTATCGGACATATGTATACACTTTTTATCGTTTTAATCGGATGGGTATTTTTTGAGTTTGAAAACTTATCAGTAGCAATAGATTTCATAGGAACAATGTTTGGCTTTAATCAATCCGCTTTCTTGGATAATAAAACTCTATATTATTTTACAACTAATTTTATGCTATTTTTTGTCCTAGCAATTTGTTCAACACCATTCCCAAAAAGAGCGTTTGTATATATTAGAGAAAAGTCGAAGTTACCAGGTGCTATTGGCATTCCAGTCTTTTATGTAGTACTAGTAGTTCTTTCAACTGCTTATTTAGTGAATGCCACATACAATCCATTCTTATATTTTAGGTTTTAATGATAGCCTATAGAACAATAATATTGTATTTAGCTAGAAAGAGGTGATTTACTTGAATCAGTATGAAAAAATATACAAATGCACAATGGCAGGGTTAGTGTCACTATTTATAGGGGGGATGTTCAGTATAAATTTATTAACTCCCAATAAAACATTTTCAGATACAGAGAATAGAAAGCTAGAACAGTTTCCAGAGTTCTCTTTCCAAAACCTTATAGAAAAGAAGTTCACTTCTAACTATGACAAATATATTTCTGATCAGTTCGCATTCAGGGATCTTTGGATAAGCGTGAAATCTGAAGTGGAACGAACAATAGGAAAGAAAGAGAATAATGGTGTGTATATAGGTAAAGATGGTTTTTTGCTTCAAAAGTTTAGTAAGCCTGAAGAGCAAGATGTAAAAGGAAAAATAGAAGCAATAAATGATTTTCATATTGCGAATCCTAATGTGAAAATGCAGGTCATGTTAGTACCTACAGCAATTAGTATTTTGGAAAATAAACTCCCAAATTATGTTTCTCATGGTGACGAGCTTGCGTATATTAATAAAGTGAAAAAATCTTTAGATAAGGATATAAACTTTATAGATGTATATCCTGTATTGAGCTCAAAAAAGGATGAATATATATATTATAAAACCGATCATCATTGGACCACCAAAGGCGCATATTATGCCTATCAAGAACTGGGTAAAAATATGAAATTTACTCCTAATGAAAATGGGTCATTCAACATTAAACAAATTACAAATAGTTTTTATGGATCCCTATATTCAAAAGCAAGTTTTGGAAATATAAATCCTGATAGTATTGAATTATATGAGCCAAAAAAAGATAACAAATATAAAGTAGAGTATATTGATGAAAGCAAATCGTCCACCTCTCTTTATGAAATGGAGAACATCAAGAAAAAAGATAAATATACTGTATTTTTCAATGGGAATCATCCATTAATAAAAATAAAAACTGATAATATGAATGGAAAAAAATTATTAGTTGTCAAAGATTCTTATGCGAATTCTTTACTGCCATTTTTACTACCACATTTTAGTGAAATCCATATAGTCGACCTTAGGTACTATACAGATAGTCTAAATATGTTGGTACAGAAAAATAAAATTAATGATATGTTAGTGCTTTATAATGGAAATACTTTCTTTGAAGATTCATCTATAAACAATTTATCCGAATAAATTAATTTATGTTTATCGCGATATTCATTAAATATAAATCGTTAGAACCCTTGTTTAAATTAAATGATTGAAACAACTAAATGCAAAGGAGAATTTAAACTAATGATAAATTTGTTGAAACCTTTTAATATAAAATTCATTATTACTATTATTGTTTGTACAATTACTTTGGGAGCTTTAAGTGGCTGTTTTGGAAAAAAAGAAAACGTTAATAGCCTTTCAGTTACAGAAATAGGAGAGGAAATTAAACATGCTACTAACTTAGAGGGAATGAAGGAAGGCGATAGTAAAAAACT
>NZ_JBHWYR010000105.1:0-12519 GCF_042728695.1 Bacillus sp. NPDC060175 | reverse complement strand
TCAATGTGTTATGAAATTCGTAATTTTTAACACTTATCCCGCAATTTATGGACAATAAGATTCCCACATCGAAGTTCGAATGGAAAATAAAGAAGTTAGGGCGGAGCCGGCTGACTGTAGAGGCCCAATTGGTGCGAGTTAATAATCAATAGGGATAGACAAACCCTCGATTGATTAAAGTTTTCCTTTAGTTATAGAGAATAAACTAGGGAAATGGAAGCATTGACTCCCATCTTTAACGAGCTATAATAAAATCTAGATACATCTTTCAAAAAGAAGACATTAGTTGTAGGATAAAAAATTTCACCCTATTATTTTTTTTATAGCTTTTAGAAAACGCTTACAATTAGTGTGGAGGGGAAGCCATGTCTAAGTTCACGAAGTATTTTTTAATGGAAGCTAAAGATGTGATGACATATGTGCAAGAGAAGCTATCTAAGTTCGAACACGCAAAGGGGTTAAAGTGTAAAGAAATAGGAGATGGCAATTTAAATTATGTGTTCCGTGTTTGGGATGAAAAAGAGAATATTTCTGTCATTGTAAAGCAAGCTGGGGATACAGCGCGTATTTCAGATGAGTTTAAGTTGTCGACGAATCGTATTCGTATTGAATCTGATGTTTTGCAGTTAGAGGAGGAGTTAGCATCGGGGCTTGTTCCAAAGGTTTATTTGTTTGATAGTGTGATGAATTGTTGTGTGATGGAAGATTTATCAGATCACACAATATTGCGTACAGCACTCATGAATCATCAAATATTTCCAAGTCTTGCTGACGATTTAACTACCTTTATGGTAAATACTCTTCTATTAACATCAGATGTTGTAATGAATCATAAAGAGAAGAAGGAACTCGTGAAAAATTATATAAATCCTGAGTTATGCGAGATTACAGAGGACCTCGTATATTCTGAGCCATTCACAAATCATAATAAACGCAACGAATTGTTTCAATTAAATGAAGGTTGGATTAGAGAGAATATATATAGCGATAAGGAACTTCGTATGGAAGTAGCAAAGCTTAAATTTGCGTTTATGACGAATGCACAAGCTTTACTCCATGGTGATTTACATACTGGTTCTGTTTTTGTAAAAAGTGATTCTACAAAGGTTATTGATCCTGAGTTTGCCTTTTACGGACCTATGGGATATGACGTTGGGAATGTAATGGCGAATTTAATATTTGCTTGGGTGAATGCAGATGAGACTATGCCGCCTGGAGCTGAGAAAGATACATATATGGATTGGCTACAATCTACAATGGTAGATGTAATTGATTTATTTAAGAAGAAATTTTTAGATGCTTGGGATATTCATGTGACAGAGATTATGGCGAAGGAAGAAGGCTTTAATCGTGTTTATTTACAATCTGTATTAGAGGATACAGCCGCAGTGACGGGTCTTGAATTAATTCGTCGTATTGTTGGGCTAGCAAAGGTAAAGGATATTACTTGTATTGAGAATGAGGAAGCACGCGCCAGAGCGGAACGAATTTGCCTTCAGGCAGCGAAGAAATTTATTTTGCAGGCGAAACAATATAAAACAGGTGCAAGCTTTATAGAAACGCTAAAAGAACAATTTGTGCAGAATGCGAAGTAAGGGGAGAAGATGATGGCAGGGCAATTAATACCAATTCAGTGGAAAGATGATGCTTTAGTGTTATTGGATCAAACGGTATTACCAAACGAAGTAGTCTATGAATCTTTTAAAACGGCTGAGGGTGTGTGGGATGCGATTCAAGTAATGAAAGTACGAGGAGCACCGGCAATAGGTGTTTCAGCAGCCTATGGTGTGTATTTAGGGGTAAAGGAAGTTGCTGAAAGTTCGGCGGAAGAATTCATAGAGGAAGTAAAAAAAGTATGTGCATACTTAGCGACATCAAGACCGACGGCAGTAAATTTATTTTGGGCGCTTGAAAGAATGGAAAGTGTAGCGAAAGAGAATGCTCATTTATCAATTGCGCAGTTGAAAGATAGATTATTAGAAGAAGCAAAAGAGATTCATAGAGAAGATGAAGAAATTAACCGTCAAATTGGAGAGCACGCATTAACATTATTCCATGATGGCATGGGAGTATTAACGCATTGTAATGCAGGGGCGTTAGCAACGACGAAGTACGGTACTGCGACAGCTCCAATGTACTTAGCGAAAGAAAAAGGATGGGACTTAAAAATCTATTCGGATGAAACACGCCCTAGATTACAAGGTTCAACGTTAACAGCATTAGAACTACAGCGAGCGGGAATCGATGTAACGGTCATTACAGATAATATGGCAGCAATGGTCATGTCACAAGGGAAAATTGATGCGGTAATCGTTGGATGTGACCGCGTAGCAGCAAACGGTGATGTAGCAAATAAAATTGGAACATTAGGTGTTTCGATCTTAGCTAAATATTATAACATTCCGTTTTATGTAGCGGCACCAACGCCGACAATTGATTTGAAAACACTGACAGGAAAAGAAATTCCAATTGAAGAAAGAGATGCTTTTGAAGTGATCAATCGTTTCGGACAATACTCTGCTCCGCAAGGAAGTAAAGTATACAATCCGGCATTTGATGTCACGCCATCTGACAATGTAACAGCGATTATTACGGAAAAAGGAATTGTGAAAGCACCGTTTACGGAGAATTTAAAAAAGCTATTTCAATAAGTAGATAGTTTTTTAGAAAAATAGTCATCATAAGCTTCATACTTAGGGGGATGTATATGTTACTGCAAAAAGAAAGAGAAGAAATTGTAGCGTACGGAAAGAAAATGATTTTTAGTGGTTTAACAAAGGGGACTGGCGGTAATATTAGTATTTTTAATCGTGAACAAGGTCTTGTTGCAATTAGCCCAAGCGGTTTAGATTATTATGAAACAACGCTTGAAGATGTAGTTATATTGAATTTAGATGGTGAAGTGATAGAGGGAGAGAGAAAACCCTCAAGTGAATTAGATATGCATCTTATCTATTATAGAAATCGTGAAGATATAAATGCGCTTGTGCATACACATTCTCCTTATGCGAAGACAATCGCATCATTAGGATGGGAACTTCCTGCTGTGTCATATTTAATTGCTTTTGCAGGCCCGAATGTCCGCTGTGCACCGTATGAAACATTTGGTACAAAGCAATTAGCAGAGGCTGCTTTTGAAGGAATGATTGATCGTCGTGCAGTGTTACTTGCGAATCATGGTTTAATGGCTGGAGCGAATAATATAAAAATGGCGTTTACTATTGCAGAAGAGATTGAGTTTTGTGCTCAAATTTATTATCAAACGAAAAGTGTTGGGGAACCGAAATTATTGCCAGAAGACGAGATGGAGAATTTGGCGAAGAAGTTTGAAGGGTATGGGCAGCAGTAGAAAGCCAAAAACACCCTCAAGATTTCGCTCTTGAGGGTGTTTCTTTACGCTTTCTTAAGTAACAAATACATAAAGTAAGGTGCACCAATTAAAGCAACGACAATACCAGCGGGAATACCGTTAGGTTCAACGATATTTCGTCCGATTGTGTCTGCAAATAGTAATAGCCATCCACCAATTAAAACAGCGATAGGCATGAATATTTGATGCCTTGGACCTACTAAAGATTTTGCGATATGAGGAGCCATAAGTCCGATAAAGCTAATTCCTCCTGTTACGGAAACAGCTGCAGCAGCAAGTGCAACGGCTGCAATTAATAAGTATCTTCGTTCTTTTTCAATTTCAATGCCGACACCAATTGCGACCGGTTCGTTTAATGCTAGAATGTTTAATCGATTTGCTTTATAGAAAACAAATGGGATTAATACGATTAACCATGGAAGCATTGCGTAAACGAAGATCCAGTCATCTCCCCAAATGTTTCCGGCTATCCATTTTGCAATAAAGTCGACTTTCATACGATCTGCTGATGAAATAAGAACAATCATCATTCCAGATAGTGCAAATGAAAACCCGATACCGGTTAAGGTTAATCGTATTGGCTGAAGTCCTGTTGATTTACTATACGAAAATACGTAAATTAGAACAGCAGTAAGGAAAGCACCGATAAACCCAACGACTGGTAGTAAGTAAAGAAAAGAACCTACGTCAATTGGAAAATATAAAAAGAAAATGGAAACTGCAACACCAGCTCCAGCGTTGATTCCAAGAATGCCAGGTTCAGCTAAATCGTTACGTGTAATACCTTGCAGGATAGCACCAGATAAAGCGAGTGCCATACCGGCTAATAATGTAATGATAATTCTAGGTAGCCTTAAAGAATATAAAACGAATTCTTCTTTAAATGTACCTTGTCCCATAAGTGTTGGGATTAATCTGTCATAGGAGAGAGCGGCAGAACCGAGTCCCATTCCAATTACAATTGTTGTGATGGTAAGTATAAGTAATGCAAGTATGATAAGGCGTTGTTTCTTTAGAATAGATTGCATCATGAGAAAGTTCTTCCTCCTTTACGTACAATGAATAGGAAGAATGGTAATCCTACAATTGCGACGATTGCAGCAACTGGCGTTTCATACGGAGCGTTAATTGTACGTCCGATTGTATCTGCGAGCAGCATAAAGGAAGCACCAGCGATCGCTGACATTGGTATAACAAAACGGTAGTCTGGTCCAACGATTGGACGAACCATATGGGGTACCATAAGTCCGATAAATGCCATGTTTCCGACAAGTGCTACAGAAGCACCAGCAAGCAAGATAATAATGATAAATAAAATCGTTTTAATAACGATAATTTTTTGACCGAGTCCAACGGCAACTTCTTCACTGAAACTAAGAACTGTCAATTTCTTTGCAAGTAAGATAGCGATAAATATACTTATTGAAATAACCGGAATAATAATTTGTAATTGGCTCCAATTCGTTCCAATTACGCCCCCAGCCGTCCACATTGATACATCTTGTGAAATTTTAAAGTAAATGCCAACACCTTCTGAGATCGCAAGGAGAAATGCTGAAACAGCAGCACCAGCTAATACAATTCGAAGAGGGGAAAGTCCGCCCTTTTTCACCATGCCAATTCCGAATACCATAATAGCGCCAATTGCAGCACCGATAAAGCAAGCTAGTGTTAAGTAAAGGTAGCTTATAGAAGGATTGAAGGCAAGTGTTAGTGCAAGTGCAGCATTTGCGCCACCAGTTAAGCCTAGTAATCCCGGGTCAGCAAGTGGATTTCGTGTTAATCCTTGCATAATTGCACCAGAAACAGCGAGTCCAGCTCCTACAAAAATAGCAGCAACTTCACGTGGTAAACGTATTTCACGAAGGATGGATAACTTATCTCCTTTAGCAGAGGAAGTAAGTGCTAACCATACATCTTTTATAGAAGTATCTGCAGCACCTAACACCATTGCAAACATAAAAATAAGAAAGAATGCAATGATACTCAAAATTAATTTGTATGTAAAAGCATTGGAACGTAGATTGTCTTGCTCTTTTTTCATTCGTTTCACATCTTTTCTTTTCATAGAATAAAGGAAGAGGAATTCTTAAATTAAGAATTCCTCATGTTTGTATTATTGACCAAGAAAGCTCTTCTTGAAGAAGTCTAGTTGGAAATCTAATGTAAGTGGATCATTGAAATAGAATTCCATCATGTTTGCTTCATATACACGATTATTTTTTACTGCTGGAATGTTTTTATATGATTCTGTCTCTTGGAATGAGTTATCAGTATCTTTGTTTTTACTTACGATTAAGTAATCACCAGCAAACTCAGGTAATACCTCAGTAGATAATGCGTAGTATCCTTCTTTTAAAGCTTTTTCTTTTACTTTTTCAGGCATTTTTAATTTCATTTCTTGGTAAAGAATTTCTGTTCCACGGCCCCAGTTTTCGCCGTATACGTAAAGCTGTTTGTTGAAGTTTTCAACAACAGAAACTGTTGCATCTTCACCGATCTTCGCTTTAATGTCTTTTCCAGCTGTTTGTGCGCGTTTCTTGAAATCATCAACCCAAGTTTTTGCTTCTTTTTCTTTATTTAATAATTTACCGATCTCTAAGTGTTGTGTTAAGTAATCAACTTTTCCGTAAGTGTATGTTACAGTAGGAGCGATTTTCTTTAACTTATCAACATTTTTAATATTTGATAACCCAATGATTAAATCTGGATTTAATTCAGCAATTTTTTCAACATTCTCATCTGATACTTCAGCGACATTCTTCAGTTTGCTATCGAAACGTGGGTTTTGTTTAGACCATGAGTCTACCCCAACAAGGTTTACACCTAATGACATTACGTTACCAGCGAATGATGATAGGACAACAACACGTTGTGGATTTGCTGGAACTTCTACTTTACCATTTTCTGATTGGTATGTAATTGTTTCTGATTTTTTACCTTTTGCGTCGTTCTTCTTGTCTGTTGAACCATTGCTACAAGCACTCATAACAAGGACGAACAGAACTGTTAGTGAAATAAATAATTTTTTCATCGTCTTTCTCCTTTAAATAGATGATATGTGTATACAATAATTTGTTTAACTGCAATCTTTTTGAAAGAGTAGTGGTAATACAGAATACAAAATGTTTATTGAAAATCTTGAATATGAGATTTCACAATATAGTATTGACCATATTAATGAAAGAAGATGTAATCCCAAATTTGCTAATTATTAACAAACTGATAATGATTATCACTATTGATTCTTTAAATAATATAATTTTATATAGGTGTATTGTCAATAGTAATTTTGATTGTAAATTTTGCGGAAACAGGTTATATTTTATTGAGAATGATAATCAATGACTGATAGCTGAGGAGTGGGCACGAATGAATCGAGAAGAATTGTTTGATGTAACTGTGATAGGCGGAGGACCTGCAGGGCTTTATTCAGCTTTTTATAGTGGACTCAGAGAGATGAAAACGAAAATAATAGAATTTCAGCCACAGTTAGGTGGAAAAATACATGTTTATCCGGAAAAAATGATTTGGGATATTGGCGGATTGTTACCGGTTACTGGTGAGAAATTAATTGAGCAACTTGTACAACAAGGATTAACATTTCAGCCTGAAGTTGTATTGAATACAAAAATAGAATCAATTATTCGTAATGAAGAGGGTATTTTTACGTTGAAAACAAGCTCTGGGGAAGAACATTTTTCCAAAACAGTGATTGTCGCAACTGGGAGTGGTATATTGAATCCACAAAAGTTATCAATTGAGGGTGCGGAGAGATTCGAAGTCTCAAATTTAAATTATACAGTTAAATCGTTAAAACGTTTCAAAGATAAAACGGTAATTATTTCAGGCGGAGGGAACTCTGCAATTGATTGGGCGAACGAATTAGAACCAATCGCGAAAAAAGTTTATTTAACATATAGAAAAGAAGAATTATCTGGTCATGAAGCACAAGTAAAACAACTTATGAACAGTTCGGCGGAGTGCTTCTTTAATACATCGATTACAAAATTAATTGCTGGTGATAATCATGAGGCAATTGAATATGTAGAATTAACGAATCATGAGACAGGTGAAGTTTCTCATTTACCTATTGATGAAGTTATTATTAATCATGGATATGAACGTGACATTACATTATTGGAAAATAGTGAGCTAGATGTCGCTATTGTTGATAATTATTATATCGCAGGGAATGCAAATAGTGAGTCCTCGGTAGACGGATTATATGCCGCTGGAGATATTTTAAAGCATGACGGAAAATTACATTTAATCGCAGGAGCGTTCCAAGATGCTGGAAATGCTGTGAATAAAGCGAAACAATTTATTCAACCTGATGCAAGTGAGTACGGAATGGTTTCTTCTCATAATGAAGTATTTAAGAAGAGAAATCGAGAATTGATAAAGCAGATGATGAAATAATAAAGGAACAAGTATACCCCCATTTACTTCTCTATTCGTATGGACGAGAGAGGTAAATGGGGGTTTTCCTGTTTATTATATCTTCAATCATTATCATGACACCGGTTTCATTAGTTCATGTGACATGAACGTTTTATTTGTAATCTCTCTAGAAAACAATGAATCTAGGATTGGTTTATGCTGTCCCTTTTGCCTGTTCATTAGGAAATGGCATATTTAGTATAGATGCAATGTATTGTTTTCCGTGTTTTCGAGCTAATGATTCTAATATTTGGCGAACGCGTTTTGTAAGATGACCTTGTTTTTTTATAGACTCACAATATGCGTCATAGAAAACGTATTTAGCCCAAAGGAAATCATCTTGTTGGAATAAGAAATGATTTTTGTACCATTCGCCAATCGTATGATAGCAATTGATTTCATGTACTGCTGCACTTTGTGAAAGAATACGATCGGATAAAGAATTAGATAGATGAGAAATTGTGTTTTCTGTTTCAATTCGTAATGTTTTTTCTAACATTGTAATGATGTGACGAGTAGCCATATGTTAACTCTCCTTTGTGTAAATGGGTAATACCATTCTATATTTAAAAAAATACTTACTATACTATTATACAATATATGGAATGCATCTACCTGCTTTTTGATTCGCATTTACAAAATCTTTTTTATTTGTTTACAAAAATAAAGTAAGATACAGTATATATATGAAAAAACAATAAAGGAATGAACACATTGTATATAACGATAGAAGAAGCTGCGGAGTATTTGAAATTACCAAAATCGTATGTTGAAGACTTAATTCAGCAAAAGAAAGTTCGTGCACTGTTTGATGGAGAGCAATATTTAATAAACAAGGAACAGTTTAATACACATTTAGAACAAATGGAGAAATATAAGCAGTTAGTGGAAGAAATATTAAACGAACCAATTCCAGAAGATATGGATGTTAAAGACGAAGATTAAACTTATGAAAAGATCCCGTATTAAGATATGCAGGAATGTATCTTAATACGGGATTTTTTTGTAAAAAAAATCATTGGAATCTCGTGACTTAGTTGAATGGAAGAGAATTTTGTAGGCATGAGTACTACATGTTAAAAGCATATTTTTTCATAGCTGGGACAAACATAGAGAACGTAACCTGTACAGATACATATACTATCAGTGCAAAAGCTTATAAATTAATGGAAGGGGTTTTCTCGTGAGTTTACTTCATTGTGATTTTTTGAAAGATTTAATTGGATCTTATGTAAGAGTAAACAGAGGTGGACCAGAATCTCAAAAAGGAACAATAGTATCAGTATGTACGGACTACTTCGTATTAAAGAATGAAAAAGGAGAGCGCTATTACTATCAGCTTCGCCATCTGAAAAGTATTACAAAGAATACGAAAGATTGTGTAACAGATGATTGTGGCTGGTTGGAATATGACTGTGCAGAAGATTTTGAAAAGCTACTTCAAAGCTTCAAATACCGCTGGGTAAAAATTAATCGTGGTGGTCCAGAGAAAGTTGAAGGCATTTTACAAGACGTTTCTTGTGATTATGTAACGTTAATTATAAAAGAGGAAGTTATATTAATTGCACTAGCTCATATTAAAAGTGTTAGTTATAACGAATCAGTATGTGGAGAGAGCGATGAGAAAAGTGATGAAAGTAGCAATGATTCAAGTCGAGCTCGTGCACAAAGACAATCAAGAAGAGGAAGATAATAAGAAAGGAGGATATGAAATTGGAGAGTCTATTATGCTGTGATCAAATTAAAGGTTTAGTCGGTGAAAATGTAAAGGTAAATCTGCGCGGGCCGGAAAGTCGAGTAGGTGTACTTTTATCGTTGGGGAAAGATTACCTTACACTACAATTACCTCATGGAGAAGTAGTATATTATCAGTTGAAACATGTGAAGAGTCTAGTCAAGAAAGTGAAAGAAACAAAATGTGACGATTACTATGGTTCATGTTTCTATTCTGAGGAAGATACTTTTTTAGATGTATTAAAAGACCTGAAGTATAAGTGGATAAAGGTTAATCGTGGTGGACCAGAGTGTGTGGAAGGTTTATTAAGTGAAGTACATGATGAATGCATTACGCTAGTAAATGGTGATGAAGTCATTTACGTGATTATTTATCATATTAAGAGTGTGAATCAAGTAGTTAAATGTAAAAAGAATGAAGATGAATAATGTTTAATAAATAAGAGGGGCATTATGATGGAAAGTGAAGAACGATTTCTTATTTCGGATAGTATGAAAAGGAAGTCCTTACTATTAAGACAGAACATTGCCCCTGATTATTTTTTTAGAAATAGAAAATAGGAAAGTAAAAATTTATAGAAAGGAGGATATAGATGAATGAGTTAAACAAGAACATTGGGGAAAATATATACGTTAAATTAATCGGTGAAAAAAGATTTAAAGGTGTATTAATTGATGTAGGAAATGATATTGTTGTTCTCTACAATGGACAAGACTATGTATATATATCTTTATACCATATCCAATATTATAAATTTTTAAGAGAGCATGATGAAGAAATATTAAAACCAGATGTGGATTCTGTAATTAAGAGGGAATCCCCTTCAATTTCTTTGAGAAAAGTATTAATCACATCTAAAGGGATTTTTACAGAAATTTATGTGGCAGGAAATGCTCCAATACATGGTTATGTTACAAGTGTAATGAATGATTATATTGTTTTTTATAGTCCAGTTTATAAAACTGTATATATATCTTTAAAGCACTTGAAATGGTTAATTCCGTATAAAGAAAACCAAGTGCCTTATTCCCTCAATAAAAATGAACTCCCCGTAAATCCGTTAAATATTACGTTAGCTCGAACGTTTGAAGAACAACTTATTAAATTGTCTGGAAAAATTATGGTATTCGATTTAGGCGAGGAATCCAATAAAATTGGCAAAATGGCGAAGATTGATGAAGGACATATTGAAATATTAAAGGCCCGAGATGCAAAAATGTATGTAAATCTTCAACATGTAAAATCTGTCCATTGTCCGTAGGCTAGTTTAAAGGGCTGGCTTTTTCTTTTATATATGCGGAAGAAAAGGTCGAGCCTATTTGTTTATCGCTATTTGGATATGAGGGGGAAAGTGAATTGAATATATAAGTATGTTACTGTTTTTACTTATAAAGAGGTAATCTTGTACGAAATTATAAAAAAGATGTACGAGCTACCTTTTGGTGTATTCAATTCACTTTTTGAGGAAGTGCTGCTCAACTACTTTATTAAAGGGGTTTTGTTTGTGGAGCAGTTTCCAAATTCGTTTTCGATTACATTGCTTGGCAGTGCTGGTGGAGCAGCAAAAGCAGTGTTAGCAATTTTGAATCAAGCGGTAGTAAATGAAAAAGATCCAATTTATGAAGTGATAAAAAATATGAACTTCCATTTGGTGGATATAAAACAAAAAGATAAAAGTTATTATGATGAGTTGTTTCCAAATCTGAAAGAGCAATTTTTTTTATATGAAATAAACCTTCAAGATGTAGTCAAATTTAAACAACATTTAAAAGAAAAAAGAACGAAGGTTGTTATTGATGTTTCAGGGACAGATACGATTAGGGTACTGAGTTGTTGTAATGACCTTGGCATTTGTTACATTAATTCGGCTTTGGAAAATGAGGCGGTAGATCAGGACGATAGTTTACTTGGTTTTCAGCTTACGGAAAGGTATACGAGGTTTGAGAAGGAGAAAGAAACATTTACAAATACAAGAGCGATTATAGGCTCAGGTATGAATCCGGGTGTTGTTCAATGGATGGTTGTTGAACTTATGAAAGAACGTCCAAATGAAAAGCCGCGAGCATGCTATATTGTAGAACATGATAATTCATTTTTGGGTGATAAAGGGCTAATAAAACCTCATACACTTTATGCATCATGGGCAGTAGAGCGTTTTCTTGATGAAGCGATATGGAGTTATCCTATGTATATGAGCCATCATCGTCCACTTTACTTTTATGAGGATGTATATGCTTCAGAGTATAAAGTGAAGTTGGGAGAAAAAGAGTTTTATGGTTGTTTAATGCCGCATGAGGAAGTTTTAATTTTAGGAAAAAACTTCAATATGGAAGTTGGTTTTCTTTATCGAATTAATGAGTATACGACAAATATAATTAGACAGAACTTAGATAAAGTAGAAGATTTATGGAACTGGAATCGTAAAGTATTTAATCCAGCGGAAGAAGAGGTCGCGGGAGAGGATCTAGTTGGTGTGTTACTCGTTTATGAAAATAGCGAGACATATATGTATAATGTGATGAATAGCAGCCAAGTTTTTCATAAATATAAAACGAATGCAACTTACTTCCAAGTAGGGTGTGGAATTTATGCAGGCTTGTGCAGTTTACTTTTAGATCAATTTGGACAAGGGGCTTATTATGTCGAGGAATTATTATTAAATACAGAAGGTAAGTACGGCGAATATTTAAAATTATATATGAAGGATTTTGTAATAGGGCAAAATAATTTTACGGATGGACTGCTACACGATAGAGTAAGATGGATATAAGTTGTGACCAAAAAGGAAGGAGAGATTTTCTTCCTTTTAGTATTATAAGGTTACATATTGCCCTGAAAGCAATTTCATACTTATAATTTAAAGAGATAACAGTGGAAATGTTTTTTTGTATCGATCAAGAGGAGTTTTTTATATGAACAAATACAAGAGCTTGATTTATGAAGAAAGAAAAGCTTTAAAGGTATTTATATT
>NZ_JBHWYR010000104.1:0-12990 GCF_042728695.1 Bacillus sp. NPDC060175 | reverse complement strand
TTTAAAACCGTATCCCACACAACTTTTATCCCATCAAATGCATCTGATACAACACTACCAATAGCACTAAATACAAATTTAAAAGCTGGTAAAAGAACATTTTCGATGAATGATGAAATTTTCGAAAAAACAGGTGATAGTATTTCGTCCCAAACACGTTTGATAATCTCAAAAGCATCTTGAACAATATCTTTTATGATAGTGAATCCTTTTTCAAATACTGGTTGCAAAGTTTCAGTGATTATGGATACTATCTGATCTATTGTTGGTTTGAAATATTCATTGTATATAGCCATTATTTTATCGCCGAATAATACCCATATAGCAATTAATCCTGCGATTGCCGCAACCACTAAAGCAATTGGACTTGTTAAAACAGCCATAACACCTGCAAAGGTTATAGCGCCTGATGTGGCTAAGAAGATTACTGGAGCAAGTGCTGCACAAATACCAACAAGTATACCAATCGCAATCGTTATAGCAGTAATCGCCGCTGCTAACACTGGATGAGCTGAAATAAAACCAGCAAATGCAGAAACAACATCGGCTACTGTAAGTAACACTGGTTCAAGAGCTTCTTTTAACTCTTTCATTGCTTCTTTCCATTTGACCATTGGTGATGCATCCATTTTATTTGCGGATTCTTGTAAATCATCTATTCCTTTTTTTAAGTCAGCTTGCTTTTCTTCTGTTTGTAAAATTGTATTAATAATGTTTTGACCTTGGTCTTCAAACATTGTACCGAATAGTTGTACGCCAATCGCTTCCCGCAAAGCAGCATCATCGATATTGTTTAGCCATTTAACCATATCTACAAATGCTTGCTTACCTTCTTCACCGCCTTTAGCAATTGCTTTACCCCAACCCTCAAGTTGAGTGAATATTTCTTTTACAGCTGCACTATCAGGTGGTTTTTTCGCAAGCTCCAGTTTCTCTGCATTCATTTCTTTAAAAGAATCTAGTTCATCTTTATGAGCCTCTCGTACAGCATCCATTTCATCACTCAAGCGCTCACTTAATGCTTGTTTGCGATTATTATGATTTTCTTTTAAAGCTGATAGATTCGCTTGATTAACTTCTCTTACTGAATCGAGTTGCGACTTATTTGATTCACTAATCGCCTTCAAATTCTCTTGTTTATTTTGCTGAAAAGCTTCTTTTTGTTCCTGTTGACGCTCTTTTAAAGCATCTTTTTCCACATTGATTTGCTCTTTAACCTGCTCTTTACGGCTATCAATTTCCGATTTCAATGCTTCTTTTTTCGCATCAGATGCTTCTTTTATACTGTCTTTTTCCTCTTTTAATCTATCAAGCTGGCCCTTACGTTCTTCACGTATTTTATCTAGGCGCATTTTCTCTTCGAGATCTTGTAATGCTTTTATTGCTGCCTGTCGTTCTTCTTCATTTTTGGCTTTGCTTATTTTTATCTTTAAATCAGCACGTTTTTCAGCATTTTCACGATCTTTAATATATTTATCTTCTGCTGCTGTTTTTCCATCTAGATAACCAATTTGATCGTCAATCGCTTTAAGACGATTGTATTTTTCCTCATCGATTAATTTCATACGTTCCATATATTCTTTATCGATGAGTTTTATTTTCTGCTCAGATGACTTTTCAAACGCCCTAACTTCCGCTTCGAGCGATTTCTCGAGTGCCTTTTGTTGTCTATCATAATTTTTTGATGCTGCATCATATTCAGCGCTAAGTTTTTTCTCTAAGTTCTTTTGTTGATTATCATAACTTTTGGAAGTTGCATTATATTCATCATCAAGACTTTTAGCTAATGCATTCTGTCTGTTACTATGGCTTTTAGAAAGTGTTTTCTCTTGATTGCTATAGGATTTAGCAAGTGCAGATTCTTGTTGTGCAAATCCTTTTTGCATTGCTGAAATTTGCTCATCAGACATTTTTTCAGTATCATCCACAACACCACGAATAGAATCTTTCATGCTGTTGCTTAATCCACGTGCCATTTCAACAGAACGGACACGACCTTCTTTTAAACCCGATATGTTCAACAGGATTCGCAAGTCCCTGCCAGTTCTCTTATGAACTTCTGTATATCACTATACAGACCAGACTATATCATCATCTTTGTATAAGATGCTCCCCGTTTCGGATGTCATTGGCTTACACCCTACGCTTTTCAGCTAGTCGTTGCACGTTCCTTTTTACAGGCTTCGCTCAGTATTGTCTCTATTAGAGATTTTCACTGAATTAAAGGAGTTTTCTATGAATGTCACCACTCATAGGGACAATTGTTTATCCAATAGGTTGTCAATATTCCAGGATTTTTGTTGAGATGCACTTGTCATAATACTTTGTACTTCTTGTGCCGTATAACCAACTCGTCTTAACTGCTGACCATATTCAGCGATAATATCTAGTTGTTCAGGTGGGAAACCTATTTTTAAAAGCGAATTAACTAATCCTAGCGCTTCTTTATTTGAAATATTTAATTCGCTACCAATCTCATTTGTTTCTTGTATTAATTCTGTAAAATCAATTTGCGAATAGGAACTAGCAATGTTTGCTGCTCCTTTTATGATTTCCGTATTTGCTGCGTCAGAAGCATCTTTATTTAATGCCCATTGTCTACGTACACCCTCCAATGCTTCCTCTGCATCACCGCCATAGGCTGTAACAGTTCTGACTGCATCCTCCACAGATCTCTTTGATGATTCTGGAACGTCAAAAGTAATATCAATTTTCGTCTTTAACTCAGACATATCTAGAGCCTGTCCGATGACTTCTTTAAGTCCTAGACCCGCGCCTATTCCAGCTACTACGTTTTCTAACTCAACGCCTAATCCTTTAACACTTTCACCTGCTTGCTCTGCTTCTTGAGAGAGCTGGTTTAAATCGCTCCTAATGTTTTGAATGGAATTACCATCATCAACAGAACGAAGAGCCTGTTGCAATTTCCCAATATCCGCTTCAGCTCCAAGCGCTTCCCTTCCAATTATCTCAATGGCTTGATCTAGCTGCCTACTTGATGCCGTACCATTTTTAATTGCATTCACAAGACGATTCCCTAATGCATCCGCAAAATCATCAACACTTTTTCCTGTGGCGCTAAATAAAGTCTCTAATTGTCTTGTTGAACTTGCTGCTTTATCTTGCTCAGCCTTTAATCCTGCAAGACTGTTTTTGAATCCATTAAGTTGCCCTTCTGTAAATTCAATTTCACGTCTAAACGCTCGATATTGTTCTTCATTAATCGCACCACTTTCAAATTGTGCTTGAACTTGCTGTTGAGCTGACTTTAAACTGTCTAATTTTTTCGTTGTATTCTCAATTTGTTGAGTAAGCAATTGTTGCTTTTGGGCTAAAGCTTCCACATTACCGGGGTTGAATTTCAATAGTCGTTCAACATCTTTTAATTCTTTAGTTACAGCTTCACTTTGTTTGTTTACATCTTTTAAAGCATTTTGAAGACCGGTAGTTTCTCCACCAATTTCTATCGTTATCCCTTTAATTCTTCCTGCCATGTTATCACCTCGCTTGCTTAGAAATTATTAAAGTCATCTTGTGTAGCTGTTCTTGTATTTTCTTGTTCTTTTTTCGGATTTCGTAATTCAACATACTCATCGATATAATCCAAGCAATCGCCTATTGTCATATCTTCCAAATCTTCTTTTGAGAGTTTGCATGAATAACAAAGAGCAAGGAATGTATCAACGGAAAATCCATCCTTCCCATTGTTACGCCCTTGCCCTTGTTCATCTTCTGTTATTTTTTTTTTGACTGAACCGTGCTTTTAATTAAGTCCTGAATTTCAGTGATAATTTCAGCAATCGGAAATTCTCCGAATGTATCAAGCCATGTTAATGGATCTGGGACTTCTTTATTTGCCGTTTTAGCAAATGCCCATACTAAGTTATAAATAACTTCAAAATCTAATTTACTTAAATCAACTTGTGAAAGGTCGATATTACTTTGGTCACCATCAGCCGAGATATATGAAGAAAGTACCCCTAAACCAAGAATATCCGCAAACATATCACGTCTAAATTGCGCCTTATAGCGGATAGCTGTACCGGCTGTACTTTTTAAAAGCACGTCTTTCTCATCAATTGTGATTGTTTTTTCCATCTAGTTACGCCCCCACAACTTTCTCGTAAACTTTTGTATACCATGCATCATAAACAAGAGGTGGAGTACCAACAGTTGTTGAATCTTTCACTTTTAATGTTTCTGGATGTTGTGATGCTACGAACTTTAATTCTGTTGTATTCGGCTCTGTTTTATCACTTTTTGTGGAAGAACCAAAGCCGGGACGAGATACAGATACGTTATACAGTACATGACGTGTCGCTTTTACATCTCCATCAAATTCAAACATTAAAGCAATTCTTTTGATTTTTGCATTTGATACTTCTGAAATAACCTTGTCCTTTTCATCTAAAACTTCCCCTAATACGTCAGTTCGAAAAGCTTCTATAAGCTTAGCGAGATTTAAAGTACCTTCATACCCTTGATTACTTGATTCCGCATAATAGTTCATGTCATCAGCGTAAAAGTCTGATTGTTCACCTTTTGGGTCCATTTTCATTTCAACAGCACCAGGCAATCTCACTGGCTTAGCATATGTGATTTTTCCTGTTTCATCTTCTGAAATAACACCATAATGTACATTTTTTAGACCAAAAGTAACTTTGTTTTCATTCATTTATATCAACCTCGTTTCATATATTTTTTGAAATAATTTCTCTGAATCTATAAAAACCTCAGATGATTCATAAGGAATCTCATTATCGTCCAAGGTTTGTTCAAGTTTGGCTTCAGCAACCAAATCCTTTTTAATTGTGTAAAGCTCAATAGTTATATCGTTTATTTTGTGATGTACTTTGTTATCAGCAATCATGTTTGGTGAGCCGTCCACAAGATAACAAATATATGGTGGCTTAGGCACTGGATTACCTGGTAATGCTGTGAAATGCGAATAAGCCACAGGATAACCTGTAGCATCAAGAATCTTTTTAAATTCAGCTAATGTCATTGTTGAACCGCCCCTTCGATACGTCTTGGCAATTCATCAATTATATAATCTTCAACTGGACTGATGTGTACTTGGGCTGGAACTCGACCGCCCTCAGCTTTAGCATGACCTTTTTCTAAAAGATGTGTTAATTGTCCCTTTGTATTATAAATAACAATATTCTTACCATCTTTTTTCTTACGCCATCCTTTACCATAAGCACCTGTTTTTTTAGGGCTACTTTCCTTTAATTTATCTACAGCAACATCAGCTACTTCTTCTTGTGAAACTATTAATTTCTCTTCCACAACATTTACATATCTTTGTAATTCTCTAGCTAAATCACTAGCGAAATCATTCATCGCCCACACTCTCCTTTGCAATGATGGTTAATGTTTGATTCATCTCATCATCATTCATAGGCGGTTCAATAATATCGAAGATACGACCCTTTAAATTAATCCTCATTTCTTCTGTAATTCCAGAAGTGTATGGGATAACAAAGCGATACGTTTTTGTCGCTTGTGAAGCTGAAGCTGCAATATATTCAGAGCCTTTTAGCGTTTTTATCATAGCCCACGCTTTTTTTAACTCTTTCCATGTTATTTCTTCTTCACTTGTTTGACCTAATTCATCTTCTATTGCTATTGGTTGTTCAATAATGATTTTATTCCTAAAATCACCTGTATTTAATGGTTTCTTATACTGAAAAGGACGCATATTAATCACCGTCCAATACAATTTCTTCTAAGGCTTTTTCAATGCTGAAACTATTAATCATTGTTAAAAAATTGTTATTAAAATACTCAAGTGCATCATTATAAGCATAACGAGAGCGTTCAAAAACTAATTCCTTGAACGCTTCATCATTATTTATGTCATAAGAACCACATATTCTTACTAACTCTTTAGTAGATGCAGAAAGGATACGTTTTAGGTTATCGTCTTCATCGTCACCTAATCGCATCCTATCTTTGAATTGCTGTAATATTTTATCTAAAATTACTGTATCCATTCACATCACCCTTAGCTTGCTGGAGTTTTAGGAGCGAAAGAAATCTTTAAATCATACACAAGAGCCGCTTTATTATCTTTTGGTTTACCATTAGCAAACTGTTTGATTGTATAAAGCGTAGCATCTTCAATCGCTAACGTTTGATCAAACTTTTTAAGCTTGTAACCACCCGCAATTGCTGCAAGATATTGATCTTTTACAAAGAATAAAGCTTTACCAACTGGAACTTCTTCAGATTCAACAGTTTGAATATTATAAGGTAATGCCATAACCCATTGACCAGTTGCTGTTTGGATTGTGTTACGTGCTTGTACACCAATAGCATCCACAGGATTTACAGCCATTACAATTTTATTTAATACTTTACGTGATTTCCCTTTCGCATCAGTAGATAAAGCCTTTACTACTTCATAAAGCTCTCCAGCAACCACTTCACCGAATTGAGAAGGGGCAAATGTTAATGTACCAGAAGATTTTTTGTCAGTAACAGCACCTGTAGTTGGATTTACATCTTTCATTAAACCAACAGGCTGATGTGCAACAGAACCACCACCATTTACAAACCCAAACTCTAAACCAACTGAATATGTTTCTACTAATAAAGTTCGAACATAACGTTCAACCCATTCTGGGCCAAGATCCAGCATATCGTTTGGAATAGCTGCAAATGCTGTTAATTTAAGTTGACCAATTTGTTCAGATCTAAATGCAGCATTAACTTGTCCTTTGATTTCGCCAAATAGTTCGCCCCATGCATACGCTTTTGTTGCATCAGAATAAATGAACTTAGTAACCGCGCCTAAATCTTGTAGACCTAAAGCATCAAGTAAGGGATGTTCCTTAACTAAATCTTCAAATACGCGCTCTTGTGTAGTTACTGGAAGGATTGAACCGTCTTTAAATCCACCCTCTTGTACAACAGCATTGAAGAATTTTGTTTCCGCTGCCGTTAATACGTTTTGACCGCGTTGTTGTAGAATAGAACGATCTAACATTTCATCATTCACTTGATTACGGACTGTGTTAACTACATCCGTTTGCATCGCATCAAAGAAATTTTCAAAAGCAGTTGATTGTTCTTTTTCTGTACTTTCTGCATTAGTTAAAGCATCCGTTAATTTTGCTTTTGCTTTGCTAAATGCTTCAGATTTATTAAATTTAATCGTCATTATGTGTTTCCCCCATTTTTTATAATTTTAAAAAGAGCCCTTTAATCCCACCATTTTTTACAGGTTTCGGATTCGGCTCTTTTGGTTGTTCTTCTATGTTGTTTTGTAAATCATTCAGGATTTCGTTTTTTAGTCCTGATAATGCAACGTTTAAATCTTCTTTTGTAATCCCTTCGGTTTTACCTTTATTGAGTGTTCCATTCCTAAAACCATCGATTACTTTCTGTGGAAGCATGGCAGAAGTGGCAGCTGAAGCAGTCATTTTAACCGGATTATCCATAAACATGATTTCATCCACAAACTTGTTTTCTAATGCTTGTTGTGGGCCCATCCATGTTTCTTCAGCCATCATATTAAGTAGTTCCTCTTCAGATTTACCACTTTTGATGACATAGGCATTTACAATTGCTCGATCTGTTGTTTTCAACATCTCAGCCGCTTTTTCCATATCACGATGATCTCCACCATTCCACATAGAAGCATTGTGGATCATGATTTGTGCTGTTGGTGAAATTCGAACTTTATCACCAGCCATTGCAATAACAGAAGCCGCACTTGCAGCTAAACCAACAATTTGCACTTCCACATTACCAGGATAATTTTTTAATGCTGTATAAATCTCTGATCCTTCGTGTACATAACCACCCGGACTATTGATTGATACGATTAAATCCTCACCATTGGCATTAGTAAGTTCTTTTGAAACCTTACCTGGGCTTGTAGCATCCATTTCAAACCAATCATAAATCCAAGCTTCATCACTAGAAATGATTGGACCTTTAATATCAAGCTTTACCGTCATTTGTATTCTCACCTCCTTTATCTATATTCATTTCAGCGTAGTTCTTCGTAATATAATGTTTGTCCAAGTTCGGATCATTTGAAGCTTCATATCCGGCTTCCAATCTCATTTCATTTCCTGTAAATGCACTTGAAGAAATAAGTTTATCGATACTTGTTGCAAGGTCGAATATGTTTTGATAAGAAACAGATTTAATTTCAATCTTTTTACCTTCAAAATACTCATTCATTTCAAAGAATTTAACGTTTGCTTCATCTGAAATCTTTTTTAATAAAGGATTAACTGTGAAAAGCATGTAATTTTTCGTTTGCTTCTCTACATCAGCCATTTCGCCATATAACAAAGCTGTTGGAATACCAAAAGCCATTGCTACTTGGTTTAAGAAACCATTCGTGACTTTGTTTATTTCGTCCACACTTTGACCAGAGTTTCCACCGCCCGATGTTTCAGCGTATTTGAATCCAGGTTGTTGTGGAATGATAGCAACGTCTTTTTCTCCAATCGCTTTATACATGTTATCAATGAACTCTTGCAGCTTTGATTGATGCTCTTTACTTTTTGCAGCAAGCATATCCATATCAACTGTTCCGCGAATTTGATTTTTACGCTTTTGAGAGTTTAATATCCTACCGAATAAATCACCATAATCAGTAAAAAGGCCATCAATGAGTGGTGATAATTTATCATTCCGGTATCTCAAATGAATGACTTCACTTTGTTTAAAGCTTCTTTTAAACTGATAATCTTTTACTGTGACATTTGTAAAAGTATCTTCAAATACAGCGTATTCATTATGCTCAAAGTCATCAGCAATAAGTAGATCACCATCATCAGCTTGTATAATTAGAGCTTCATTATCATAAATGAGCTTGTAAATATACTTTTCCCAAAAGGTACTTGCTGTCATATTCTTATTGGGCCTAACATTTAATCGGTAATAAAGCTCATCCTTTTCAAATGCTTCGCCGTTTTTCACTCTAAATTCAGACTGACTAATTGTCCTTCCTAAAAAAGAAATACATGTATCAATCGCCAGTCGTTTCATATGGACTCTATTTGCCTTTTCGATAAACATTTCCACATCAAACATAAAACCTAATTCACTATTTCTTTTAAATACTGCATCCAACCATCCAATGATTATCACCCCCTTTATTAGAATTTAATACCATCTAGCATAAAGTCGAATTCATCCACAAGAATGTTATCCGCTTGCCATAACGCATGGATAAAAGCTTGAAATCCATCTGTTTTCCTTTTAAATTCATCCTTTTTTAGATACTCCTTGTTTCCGTCTTTTTTGATGTGGACGTAGACGTTGTTGGTGTACCAACGCATTAACGGATTATCTCCAAAAATAATACGGTTATTTGCGAATAACGTTTCAACTCTTGGTGCTAATAAAGAATGTATAGCTTTTGGATTACGAATATATAACAATATGAAACCTTCAGCTTCAAGTGCTGTTTTAACCAGATCAAGACGGAATGTATCAGCTACAATCGTATTAACCCCGTATAACTCACGCATTTTTACAAACCAATCAACAATATGTGAGATATTAATAACCGGTTCATCTAGAATAGTGAGTAAACCCTTTGCTTCCCATTCCTGGATAGGAGCTTTTAATTTAACTTTATCCAAGAATCCTTTACGAACAAAAGAATGAGTTTTCCAAATGTAATCCTCACCATATTTAAACAGTAAACCGACTGATGCGAAGTCTTTGATGCTGGCGAAGTCAAGTCCGCCCACAGCTGTTTTGTGTTTTAACTCTGGAATTTCTCTAAGTGTTTCTCCATCTTCTTCAAAACCAGTACGCATTATTTCTTCCCACGGAGCTACAGCCTTTGTTAAATCCGTTTCAGGGTAGTTCATACGTTTTGTTATGAATTCTTCACGATTAGATGGATTGTTTGCTAACTGTTTATATTGAGTTAATACCTTTTTAAATAACCCTTTAGCATAAGGACTTCTCGGCTCACTAAACATAGGATTCGCTTTTTCCCACACATCAGGATTATCAATTTCTTCTGGATCATCAATCTTACAGATAAAAGGAAACAACGGATCTTCTAAATCTTTCCCTTTAAGGATATTCATTGCTCGCTCTTTCGTCTTATCTAAGAAGCCATCACGAACAAAACCATCCGTACCAATAAAAAATTCTCTAGCATTTGGAACTTTACCAAGTCCACTAGAGAATACATTAACTACATCAAAGTTTTCATATCGATGTATTTCATCATAAATAACACAACCATCACGAAGTCCATCTTTAGAACTTGCATTAGATGTGTGATATTGCATAACGCTTTTTGTATCATTACCAAGGATTTCAACCTTAGTTCGGTAAAACATGTCTTCTAATACTTCTTTACCTTCAATTGCATCATATATTTCACGAAACGATACTTTTGCTTGCTTTTCATTGTTGGCCACAATTGAAACATTGTATCGATCTATTCCGTGTAGTGGACTAATAAAGAAATGGCATAACGATGAAATCAAACCATTTTTACCACCACCACGAGCCATCATAATTAAGAATTGCTCGTAAAAAACAGAATCATCTTCTTCATAAAAAAGAAAAACAAATGCTGTTAGGAATTTTTGAAATGGCTGCAACTCAAAGTACCATTTCTCAGTGAATTTTATATAATCTTCATGCATTTCAGTGTCAAAATATAAATCATCACGTATCAAAATGTATTTCTCAAGGTACTCAATTAGCATTATGCGCTCTTTATTCAGCTTGATTTTCCCTGTCCGATACATTTCAATATATTCATCAACGTATTGATTTTGAATCATGTTAAATCTTTAACTGAGCGCGTAGTCTTTTGAGGAACATTACTTACTTCGGCAGATGCTTCCAAACCAAGCGCACCTAAAATCTTTATCATTCGATCATTGGTTTTATGTAAATCATTGATGGAAGGATTAGATTTTGGGCCATGCATACCAGATATTTTTATTCCGGTGTCTTGAATATCATCGATAAGCTCGCACTTTAAATCCCACAATGATAAATAATCTTGAACTAAGTCTTCATAATGATTCCCGACGATCTTTTTCTTTTTCAATTGGTTGTACAAGTCTTTTTCAATACTTTCTCTCAATGTTTCACGACTAGTTTTAGCCACTATATCCCCTCCTTCCAATTTACAATAGTTCCCAATTTAATATAACGCGCGAAAACGGTGCTGAATTTGGAAAATCGACCCCCTCCTCCGGTGCCCCTAAGACGAAAAATCGTTGAAATATTTTAAGGGGGGGGGATTTTCGAATCATTTTTACCACTTTTCATCATGTTCCCATTTATTCTGTTTCTTTTTGAATGTTCTACCGTGTTCTTTATTGTGGCAATCCACACAGACTGTTTCTAGATTATCTATTTCTAATGCAAGTGCTGGATGATGTTCTAGTTCTTTTATATGATGGACAACGAGTTGTATCTTCTTACGCTTGGCACTCTCACTGTACTCATTGGTGTCCACACGAACATGACCTTTGCGCTTACACTCTTGGCATTCATAGTTGTCACGCTTCTTGACTTGTTCTCGTATACTCTTCCACTCACCACTGTCATAGAACTTACGCTTCTGTTGTTTGGTTTTGTATTCCTTCATCATTCATCCGTTACTAAGAACTCATTCATTGTTTTATCGAGCAAACTAATCATTGCTTCTCTTCTTTGTTTTGGTGTTGTGTTATCGTGTAGCTCATTATGAATTACACTTACCTTCTCTAACTTCCCAGGATTAATATTCCCATTCACTATTTGCTCACCCAATATGGAAATGAATGTACCAATCACAACTGATTTTTCTTGTTCGGTTAATTTAATTAGATCCATCTTTCATCCTCCTCCAAAATAAAAAGCACCCGAATGGATGCTTTTATATCAATTATTGATTTGTATTTTAATTACGGTAAATGAAGTTTTATTCTTCTTCCAACCACCTAATGTTGTTACGTTTATCTTCACCAACATTATTAAGTAGCTGGAAGAAGAGCAAAAGCTCTCCCTAATAACGGTAACATTCAATCACTACCATCTGCTGGTTACGGATTTTATATGCCATCATTATGAGTCGTTTAGACAAAATATAAAGGAATCTTTATGAGTTGTGTTTTCCGCCATTACTCACAATACAAATATAACACGGTAATTGCAAAATAGCCGGCACATTTACTGCCAAAAAGCGGTCACGACTCTGCCACTTATTTTAATGCGCTAACAACATTTATTTTCCTAGACTACCTCACTGCAACAGCCATAAAGAATAGATTGAATGTTTATTTAGGTATTATGCTTGATCTGATTGTAGAACATGTAATGGAGGCGGAATAATCCAACCTTTTTTCTTATTCAGACGAAGTAATATAGCTCCAGCTTGTGCTTTTTTCATATGAAATTGACCAAACATCATTCCAACATCTTCTCGAAGAGATTGTCCCATAGCTTGACTACATGCTACTAAGCCAGCAGCAAGACCTGCTGAAACCGTTGCTGCAATCTCTGCATCATTTATACGAGCACCAGGAGGAATCGTTTCTATAGATGCAACTGGTCTTTCTGGAGGTGCTGGTGGTAATGCAACACCATTCAATTTCAATAAATTTTTTAATTCTTCAACTTCTGATTGGATATCATTCTCTACAAGGTTCTCTAAAAATTTCTTTAAATCCTCGTCTCCTGTGTGGTTAATAAGAACTTGATATCCAGCAATTGCGCCTTGTGCCGTTGCAAGATAACTCCAAATCCCAAAGACTTCTCCGTAGTGCATTGGTTCATTTTGTGGATTTCCACTTAAAATACCCATAAAAATTTTCCTCCTTAAAGAAATTAGACTTTTAACAACAATACTTACTATAGAAAAAATTTTCCCAACCATGTTCTGGATTAAAGAAAATAAGTTCTTATTACTCATAAGGAACACCTTACCTAAATATAGTAATTACCTCTCATAGAATGTACCGTTACCAAAATTTTATTCTTATAAAGAATAAATAC
>NZ_JBHWYR010000103.1:0-13097 GCF_042728695.1 Bacillus sp. NPDC060175 | reverse complement strand
TATATATATCAAGATATCCTGAATTTCCTTAGAGATTTGTACTCAAAATCTTAATCCCTTGGACACAAAAAAAGGAAATTGGAGAAACAAAAGGTTTCTTCTAAGAGAATTTCTTAATTTTTGATTAGATAAGGATCAATGCTATAAAATGTAGCATCAGAAATATAAAAAACCTGAGTTGAAACTATGTATATACATAAGCTTCAACTCAGGTTTTGCCTGCCAAACAGTCACAATCCTGTAAATTAATCATTTTGATTTAATTTTCTTTGAGTAACACGATTTATATGAATAACAAAATAAGTAATCTCATTTTTTGTAAGTTTTTGATTGTAGTTAGATTTTAAAAGTGCCATTATCTTCTTTGCACAACCGTAAGCTTCCGGATAACTTTCCTTCACTTGTTGATATAATAAGCTATCTTCTTCTACTATTTGTTCATTACGAGAGAGACGATAAGCAAAATACCTTAAATGTGTAACAAAACGATTATAGTTCAGAGATTTTTCATCTAATTTGATTCCAAAATGGTAGTTTACAATTTTTAAAATTTCTCCTACTATTTTTGTTACCATAATGGTTTCTTCCATTACTATATTATCTTGTTGTGCATTAATTACATGTAAGGCAATGGAACCAGCTTCTTCTTCTGGTAGTTCAAATCCAGTATGTTCTTTAATTATTGTAAGAGCTGTTAAACTAACATTATACTCTTCTGGATAAAACTTTTTTATTTCCCAAAATAAAGGATTCCTAATAATTTGACCTTGTTGAAATCGATTAATTGCGAAGTTAATATGATCAGTTAAGGTAAGATAAATATTATCACTAATTGAGTTAGAAATTTGTTTCTTTATATATTCCACAATTTGGGTAGTAAGCTCGAAGTGTTCCGTAGGAATCTCATTAATTAATTGTAATAATTTATTCGATACTTGACTTTCCTTCTCTAGCACAAATACTTTATCCACTATGGATTCATCAATATATTCACCTACTTTTTTTTGAAAAGCAATTCCTTTACCCATGACAATCATTTCTGTTCCAGTTCGGTTTACCAAAGCAACATTATTATTAAAAACTTTTTTTATGAGCATATATCATCACCTTATTAGGTTTTTAGATATTGATTGCTCAGCAGCAGCTACATACTTTAGAGTATAAAAAAACCTAAATTAATTAGAATCCAGTATTTCAAAATCTGGTTTCACCATAATTTAGGTTTTGCCTGCCGAACAGTCACAATCCATTTGAAGTTTTATACCCTGATTATAGCCAACTATGTTAGCGTTTTCAATAAGTTTTTATAATTACATATTATTTCCTGTTTTTTTAACTGGTTTGACAGTACATGTTGACCATAAGGTTCGTAGCATAAATTGAATACGAATCATAGCTAGCAATACTCCACTATGCTTTGATTTGAACTACTCAACACTTCAAATAGTCCGTGAGGGTATTAAGTATTGACGCTCTTTTTTGTTATCATAAGAAAACGAACAGTTCTATTAGCATAGTCTGTTCGTTTAAAAAAGAGATAAGAATAGAGCCTTACCCTTATGAAGAAACTTTACACTAAAACCTTAATTTGTAATAGCGTATATTTTCACTGTAAATTTGTTAGTTGCGCCACTTGGGTTTGCAATATAGTATTTAGAATTTGTATATGCTTCAGTCCTAGATCCATTCGAAATGTTTCCCCAACGAACAGAATCCGTCCCCAGAGAAACATCAATCATAACATTGAAGGAAATAGTAGAAGCATTATCTTTTTCTGTAGGCTCGATAACCCATTTTAATCCCTTTGTTCCTGTGGGTAAATTATTAACGCTAAAGTTTTGACTTGATCGATTTTTTTGTCCAGATAATGGCTTCGATTCAGAAGAAATTTGGGAAATTAATATATCTTTTTCACTTGAGTCTATCCCATTTAATCTGATAATACTATCTATTAAACCTGGTCCAGGAAAATCAGCAGCAATAATACCAGAATGCTTAATCCCACCTTGCTGTATGAAATCAGTTCCAAGTGTATTCATTCCCCCATAAAATACTTGTCCATTTATGTCACGAGGGAAATCCCTCCATTCATTTGTTACATTTTTTTGAATCAGTTTTGGATTACTATTAGTATTTCTGCTCTCTTTTCCGCTTGCAACAAACCAAGGGTAACAATTATTCAATAATGCTGCTGCACCACCCGTGCCACTAAAATGGTTGAGATAGATCTTACCATTGTTAAAGTTATTATTTGCATTTAGAAGATGGGTTTTCACCGCATTCCATTTTTCATACATTCCGTCTGGTCCAGTGCCAACTTCAAACTTATCTTGGATATTCAAAGATTCATAATTAATACCATATTCTTGAGATGCCGAGAAATTTTGTAATATTACAATTTTCCCTCGAACATCTCCTAGCTTAGGATTATTTTTTTCTGAGGATGGTACAGAATTCGGATCCCAAAAATAGGAAGCATTACGGTCTTTATAATTTTTAAATATTTCCTCGAATGATAGCGAGCCACTTTCAGGATCAGTATCTTCCTTTAAACGCATTAAAATAGTTTCTTTAGGATTATCTCTTAGAAATTGAATTGTCTCTTTTAATACATCTTCAAACATTGCTTTTTGATTTACAATTCCATGGTGCATCGCAAAAGAATCTTTTACACGTTTAACACGCATGTCTACATAACGAATTCCTGCATTGAATTGTTGAGATAGGGTCATTGTTTGATTTCTTGTCAAATTTTCATCAATAAAACTTGCCCCATGTAAAGCCATTGAACCATGAGTCCCCGGGATAGATACTTCGCTTATTCTTTTTGTATCTTCTAGTTTTGACATCCATGTTGGATTTTGATAGCCTATATTGGATTCATAGGAATAACCTGGATGACTATCAGCAAATACTGTAGAAGTCGTACATAAACTTGCAAGTGTAAAACAAGTAAGGATTCCACTTTTTAAGATGTTTTTCATTTTTATTTTCTTCATTATATCTCTCCTAATTTTTAATAGATTAGTCTCATAAAATAAGGTACGTTTTTTTACAATATACATTGCTTCTTTTCCCAGAATAATGAGATTTTCTGCTTGAAAATATTTTTTGATAGCGGTCAGTTACTTGAAATTTTGAAGGGCCATAGCGGTTCATCCAACAACCATCAGATTCATACATATACAAATTTCATAGAGCTGAACCCTAGACATGTAAAGACACCATTCTTCATCATATTTCACGGATTTTAAAAAGAATCGAAGCCACTCATTTTTTAAACAAACAAAACAGAAGTCTTAAACAAGACTCCTATTTTGTGACATATAATGATAGACAAGATGGTTAACAAATTAAGAAAATACAACAGATGTGTTAATACTTGGTTTATATTTATATAAAAGTTTTTTATAACAAGGATGCTTACGAAAAATGGGCTTCTGCAAAACTAAACAATAACTTATTTCCCCTTCAATTTCTACTCATTAAAAGTTAAACTAACTACAGTGGCAATAGATTGTGCTGCTTGTTCCCAGCTTCCATCTATAACTTTTCCAAGCTGTTGACCAAGTGAGTTTAAATCGTTTGGATTAACTGGGATTCCATTATACGCAGCAAGAATTGATAAAAGCGGAGCCACAAATGGTGTAAAACCACCCCTATCAATATTAAATACAGGCTTATCTATCACCTTTCCATCTTGTACTGTAAACTCATAATAAAATTGATCATCTGGACGAAAACTTAAATGATGAGAAATTTGTCCCTTAACATATTTTTTACCGCCAGCTAAATTTACAACTTCAATTGGTTTTACATTAAATTCGTGCTCGAATACTTTGATTTTTTTGACTTCGGGACCATGTAAAGCAGCATTGACAGCTGTTTCCAAATTATTCTGTGCAAACGGTTGAATACTAATTTGTGACTCTTTTTGTTGAATAGGTGCTTCTTTTTCTGCAGCAAATACCGATGTAGTAGGTAATGCACCTGTAGCTAAAGTAGCTGCAAGCGCTGTTGTCATGATCATCTTACTCTTCATTTTCATAGTTTTCTTCCCCCTTTAAGTTATGATATATAACCTTTTAAATACTGACACCGTACATTGTATTTATCACAATATACACCAAAGATTATTATAAGAATACCGATAATTAATGTCAGAAAATTAAAATGAATTATATATGTATTTACAATAATATCTATCTACACATCTTTTCGCAATTTTCAGATAAATGATTAGATAATAGCCTTTTATAAGATAGTTTATCATCTTAAATCTTTATATATACTCTATAAACATAGTAAAATCATATTGCTAATACTATAATTGAAGCGAAAAATCATATTAAAGTTAATAAATTAACACAAATTTTCATATTCATTTTTAGGTTCTGTTGCAAACTTTCTTAACAGGTAAAAGATGAGAGGGTTTACAAATTGTGTATCTTAAATTCATAAGTTATTATCTAACTGGTGGTGCTCACCATCCAATGAAACCAGTAACTGCATCAAAAAGAAGTGCTCCTAGATTTATCTAGGAGCACTTCTTTTTGAAATACTCTTCTCTCTTTCAGGTCAATTTTTTTCATAAATTGAACCCCAATGATTTCACTATTTTGGTTAAGTTTCTTCCATAGAAAAATTAAATTTGATATGAAAGATTGGAATACCTTCGCATTATACTTATTTTTTCATTATAATATTCAAGGGAAGTAGGCAAAATGCAACATAATAATTCATCAGACGGAGAGAGAATAATATATGTACCCAAAATTCATTGACAAAATAGCACTTTCGAAAGCTCATAAAGATTTATTAATTAAACTGTATAATAAAGAAATTTCAAGAAGTGAGTATAATCGGTTGGTAGATAAGTTTTATCGGCCACAACAGAAAGAAACTATGAAGTAAGCGTTTATGTAAAAATAAGGAATCACATATAAAGTAAAGCTACATCAAGAACACTTCAAAACCTATATATCAAGTAACCATTATAAAATATACCTTTCAGGTACCATGCGGATCGACAGAATCAAAGCGTTGCCAGATGTACAAAAAATAATTATGAGCGGTGAAGAAATTCAAAATAATATCAACTTTTTCTGTTTTACCGCTTAGTATGATGTTATTAATTTTTAAAAAGAAGAAAACGATTACATTTTTTAACTATTCCACTAAAATATAACGATAATTTTAGTGCCCTATCACAAGCTGGATAAATAAAATCCCACCTGAAATGAAAAAATACGCTATCCTTTCTGTAGAATCATAGGAAAGGATGGCGTATTTTTGAGTGAATTTATACCCAGGTCTATTTACTTAATATGGTGGCCCTCATTGTAAAAACTAAAATAAATTACATTTTGCAGCAAAATCAATTCATAATAATTAATCAAGAGACGATTATACAAATAGCTGCTGATCCTTTCTATATAGACGTTTTCATCCCCCTTAAAAATAATGAATTAACTAAATTTCACCACAATTAAATGACATAATCACTCATTATCTTAGTAGACAAAAAAGCTAGTTTTGGGGGTACCTCAAAACACTACTATCAAGCTAGCCCCCAAAAAACTAATATTTTAGGCATATAAAAACACCATAAACCATCATTTATGATGTTATAGTAACTATCTTGGTTTAATCATAATAAAAAAGTAAAAGGAACTAGTATTATACTAGTTCCTTTTACTTAGAGACTCATATTAGGCAGGGTACCATAGAATATGAATCAATTAAACATGAAGAAAAAAGATACCAATCTTTTATAATTAAATACTAGCAAATATTTTCAGAAAAATCAGCATTTAATTGTTGGATATTTATTCCTTATTATATTATCTATTCACACTAAGATTTCATGAAGCGTTTTTTTCATTATCTTTTTTGTATTTAGTCTCCCAAAAATCAGCATTTTTAATGCCCAATCCTTGCGGATTAAATACAGGATCCTTGCCTTTTTTCTTTTGCCTTTCATAATCTTTTAAAGTTAAAAGTGCTGGTTTTTGTAGCAATAAAATAGCAACAATATTAATCCAAGCCATAATCCCAACACCAATATCACCCAAAATCCATGCAGTCGTAGAACTTTTTACACAGCTATAGAACACAGCTCCTAGAAAAATAAATCTTAATACAAATGACATCCACGGACGATCTTTATATCGGTTTAAATATTCAATATTTGTTTCGGCAATATAGTAATATGCCATAATGGTTGTAATAGCAAAAAATAGTAAGCTAATCGCAATAAAACTATTTCCGAAACCAGGGAATACTGATTCAACAGCTGCCTGTGTATATCCAGGGCCCGGTTGTGCCCCATTCAAATTATTCACAATAAACGATTTTCCGCTTACATCAAATACGTTATACATACCCGTAATAATCATCATAAACGCTGTTGCTGAACAAACAAATAATGTATCAATGTAAACGGAAAATGCCTGTACAAGACCTTGCTTAGCCGGATGTGACACTTCAGCTGCCGCAGCAGCATGTGGGCCAGTTCCTTGTCCAGCCTCATTTGAATAAATACCCCGTTTTACACCCCAAGAAATCGCTAACCCAATAATCCCTCCGAAAGTAGCTTCTAATGCAAATGCACTCTTTAAAATCAACATGAATGCTTCTGGTAATTTTTCAATATTCATAAACACAATTACGCAGGCAACCAGAATATATCCAACGGCCATAAACGGCACAATAACCTGTGCAACATTAACAATACGTTTAACCCCACCAAAAATAATAAGTGCCAATGCTATAACTAATATGACACCTGAAATAGATGTATTTATACCAAAAGCTGTTTCTAAACTAGAGACTATACTATTTGCTTGTACGCCTGGAAGCAGTATTCCTGTTGCTAGAATGGTTGCTATAGCAAAGAAAATTGCATACCATTTAATTCCCAATCCTTTTTCAATGTAATACGCTGGGCCACCGCGAAATTGACCTCGATGCTTAGTTTTGTATATTTGAGCCAGTGTCGATTCTACATAAGCTGAGCCTGAACCTAAGAAAGCTACAATCCACATCCAAAACACGGCTCCTGGTCCTCCAAAAGCAATCGCTGTTGCAACACCAGCGATATTACCCGTTCCAACACGTCCTGATAAAGAAAGAGCTAATGCTTGAAATGAAGAGACACCAGCTTCGGATTTTTCTCCTTGAAAAGTAAGCTTTATCATTTCGCGCACATGGCGTATCTGTAGAAATTTCGTGCGGGCTGAAAAATATAACCCCGTTCCTAGACATAAATAAACCAATGCAGGACTCCAAATAAGATTATTTAACCAATTTATGAAAGAATCCACGTATCTCACTCCTTTTATTTTTCTGAAAAACTGAATAGACAGATTTTAAAAACACATCTGTTTTTTGAAGCCATTTTAGGAGTTAATAGACATCCCATTGAACTTATGATTAAGATTATAAACAGGAGCGTAGTGCAAGAAATGCAATAAAATAAATTTCTAAAATTACTATTATTGATAAAAATCAGTTCATAAAACCCCTCCTTTTCGCGAAAAATGTCGATTTTTCTGCAATTCCTGTCCATAATAACATGATATTTGATAAAACACATTTATTTTTTCAAAAAATCAGATTATTAAGAAGAAGGCGATACGAAATACAAGATAAATATAACTTATACATTAAATTTCAATATAATAATGTTCAGTGTAAAGATATTTCTATAATTAGAGTAAGACAGCACTATGAATTTGAGTATTCATATCATTTTACTTAAAATAGTATTTTAAGTAAAACAAGGAATTTTTTTCATTTTTATTTTTCTGTATTTTCTAATTTCATATGTTATAATGAAAAAAACTTAAATTTCGACATTTTTCGTCAAATAAAAGGAGAGTGCTTTATGAAACAATCGTTAACTTTTAAAGAAACAATCCCTATTGGACTTATGTTATTTGCAATATTTTTCGGTGCGGGTAATATGATATTCCCTCCATTATTAGGATATTCATCTGGAACAAATATTTGGATATCAATTTCGGGATTTGTTGTGAGTAGTATTGGACTTCCATTATTAGCCATCGCTGCTATTTCCCTTTTTGGTGGAAATGTTAGTACCCTTGCTAGTAGGATTCACCCCGCCTGTGGTGTTATTATCCCTCTAATCATTTATTTAGCAATCGGCCCTTTTTTCGCCATTCCTCGTACAGGCACTGTTTCATATGAAATGGCAGTTGCCCCCTTTTTAAGTACCACCATGCAAAATCAATGGTATATATTACTTTTATATACATTTATATATTTTAGTATAACGTTTTATCTATCTTTAAATCCCTCTAAATTGGTAGATAGAATTGGAAAATATTTAACCCCGCTGTTACTAATCATGATTAGTATTATTATCGTTAAAGCAATTTCTTCACCAGTTGGATCTATTTCAACACCCTCTGATTCATATCAGGAAGCTCCTTTTTTCAAAGGATTTATTGAAGGATTTTTAACAATGGATGCCCTTGCTGCTCTCGTATTTGGAATTATTGTAATTAACGCTATAAAAGAAAAAGGTGTTACAAATAAAAAATCCATTGCTAAATCTACTATAGTAGCAGGGCTTATAGCCGCACTTGGATTATCTATCATATATATATCACTTGCTTATATTGGAGCTACTTCTCAAACATTTGGCACATTTGAAAACGGAAGTGTGTTATTAACAAATGTAGTACAACATTTATTTGGTCAATATGGTCTTTCCTTATTAGGAATTACAATGTTATTTGCATGTTTAACTACATCTGTAGGACTCGTTTCAGCATGTGGGAAATTTTTCACAACACTATTTCCAAAGATTTCTTATAACAAAATCATTTTAATTATTTGCTTATTTAGCTTTGGAGTATCAAACCTTGGTTTGTCTATGCTAATTAAACTTTCCCTACCTATCCTAATTGTTATCTATCCTGTAGCAATTGTGCTAATTATCCTCGCTTTTTTTGATCGGTTTATAAAAGATAAGCAGGCTGTCTATGTTGGATCAGTTTTAGGAGCATTACTGATTAGTATAGTACAAGGATTAGAAACAGCAGAACTTGCTAGTGACTCGTTGCTTACTTTCATGCAATACGTTCCTCTATACAATGAAGGAATGGGATGGATTTTAATAGCCTTACTTGGTAGTTTGATTGGTTTGATGATTTCAGGAAGAACTAAACAATGTTCTACTACCTAAAATCATTAAGGCAATTGTAATCATTGGAACAATGTAACTCTACAGGGGCGTCTGATTCGTGTACAAAAAGAAAATATATAAACGAAAATAGTATCGGGATTGAATTTTTCCTGGTAATAACATTATGGTAGCTTCTTTGAACTCCCCCCACTTAACACTCTTACGAGATGTTTGAAGTGGGGGATTCCTGCGAACATCGATATATCCACCAGTTATCTTAGCAGGCTCTTCCCGTAGTTCCTACGGTAAGAACTGAAGTGTCTTGTACGTTGACTCATCACGCTTCCTACTTTAGCTTGGTTTTCGCAACTTCGGCAAACGTGGGACGATGGAACGTTGAAGATTTTACGATTGCAACGATTTTTCTGCAACCAGCCTCATATCTTCAGTTTTCAAAGAGCAATCTGTACAAGTATATGGTAGCAAACGTTTTGACTTACGCCATCCGACATTTATCTCCCACCCACCTGCTGGTGCTATCACACCTTCACACAAATTGAGGAGGAAGTGTTCTGTCGGAAAAAGATAAAATAATCTTTGCACATCATGTTTCCGCTTATTTTCTTTGTCATACTGAATCCACGTCTTTTTAGATAAATATATATTCATTAGAATAAGGAGGAGTAAGCATATGGATTTTATTAAAGATGTAATCACTCCCATCCACAAATTCATTGGAATTACAAATGAATTTTTATGGGGTTACATCCTAATTGCTCTTTTAATTGGGGTTGGATGCTATTTTACAATTCAAACAAGGTTTGTACAATTTCGCTATGTTGGTGAAATGATTCGCTTACTTAGTGATGGTGCAAGTTCCTCAACCCGTAAAGCACAAAAAGAAAAAAATGGAGTTTCTTCTTTTCAAGCATTTTGCATGAGTACAGCTTCTCGCGTTGGTACAGGAAATCTAGCTGGTGTCGCCATTGCGATCTCCACCGGCGGACCCGGTGCAATATTTTGGATGTGGCTTATCGCAATAATTGGAGGAGCTTCTGCATTTGTTGAAAGTACACTTGCTCAAATATACAAAGTAAAAGATGGAAATAAATTTCGAGGCGGTCCAGCTTACTATATGGAAAAAGGATTAAATAAACGCTGGATGGGAGTTATTTTCTCAATTTTAATTACAGTTTGCTTTGGTCTTGTGTTTAATGCTGTTCAAGCGAATACGGTTACGCTAGCATTTGAAAACGCATTCAACCTAGAGCCTAAAATTGTCGGCTGTATACTAGTAGGTTTGATAGCACTAATCATTTTTGGAGGCGTAAAACGGATTGCTCGTGTCGCAGAAATGATTGTACCATTTATGGCGATTCTTTATGTTGGTGTTGCACTATTTGTGGTTATTACAAATATTACGCAAGTTCCTATTTTATTCAAAGAAATTTTGCTGCATGCTTTTGGTATTAAGGAAGTTGTAGGCGGAGGGCTTGGTGCTGCGATTCTTCTAGGAGTAAAGCGTGGTTTATTTTCAAATGAAGCTGGCATGGGAAGTGCGCCAAACGCAGCTGCGACTGCCAATGTTACACATCCTGTTAAACAAGGATTTATTCAAACGCTTGGTGTTTTTACGGATACACTAATAATTTGTAGTTGTACTGCATTTATGATCCTTCTATCCGATATGCACAATGCTACAGACCTGAATGGGATTCAATTAACACAAGAAGCATTAAAAACTCATATTGGACCATGGGCACCTACCTTTGTAGCAATAGCTATTTTTCTATTTGCCTTTAGTTCTCTCGTTGGGAACTATTATTATGGGGAAACAAACATTGAGTTCTTAAGTGGTAGTAAGACATTATTACTGATATATCGTATTTCGGTAATTGGTATGGTAATGCTAGGTTCTATAGCAACGGTTAAAATTGTGTGGGATATTGCAGATTTATTCATGGGGATTATGGCCATTTTCAACCTAATTGCAATCATCCTCCTTGGAAAATATGCTTTCTCCGCCCTCAAAGATTATATAAGGCAAAAGAAAGCCGGAAAAGATCCGATTTTCTATGCAACTAATATTCCTAATTTAAATAATACTGAATGCTGGAACAGCGAAAGCACCCAAGAAAAGATTGGATAACAAAAATCTTTTCTTAAATACAGAGGAGTCAATTTTTAGAATACCGAAGATGCACCTTTATTCAGGTCGTTTATTAAATACAGATTATATGAACACAACTAAAAAGTTGTGAAAATAGGAAATTATGAACTTGCACGTTTATAATATTTCAGACAATATCTATCCATTTCACCAAAAATTTTATTAACCTTCAGATGAATTAGAGAGAATACATTTAATAAAAAGGAAAAGGACGTTTTAGTTATGCACTGTATTCAAACAAATAACCTAGAACAATTACTAGAGCAAGTACAATCATATACAAAAAAAGGGAAACTGGCTACTTATATCCCAGAACTAAGAAATGCAAATCCAGATGATTTAGGGATTGCAATTTATCATAAAGAAACAGATTATATCCATGCTGGGAACTCCCAAACGCTTTTTACCCTTCAAAGTATTTCAAAAGTAATTACGCTTGCACTTGCACTTTTAGAGCGCGGCAAAGAGAATGTATTTTCTAAAGTTGGAATGGAGCCAACTGGTGACCCATTTAATTCTATTATTAAACTAGAAACAGCTAACCCTTCTAAACCACTCAATCCAATGATTAACGCAGGAGCATTAGCGATTACAAGTATACTAACAGGGAATAGTAATGACGAGAAGATGGAACGGATTCTTTCCTTTGTGCGTGATATTACGGACAATCCTACAATTAATTACTCTTCAAAAGTAGCCGGCTCTGAATTAGAAACAGCTTACTTAAATCGTTCTCTTTGCTACTATATGAAACAAAATGACATTATCAATGGCGATGTAGAGGCGTTAATGGACTTATACACACGTCAATGTGCAATTGAGGTAAACTGCATTGATTTAGCACGGATTGGTTTGATTTTTGCAATGGATGGATATGATCCATATAGAAAAAAACAAATCGTTCCGAAACATATAACAAAAATTTGTAAAACATTTATGGTCACATGCGGCATGTACAACGAATCTGGTGAATTTGCAATTCGTGTCGGAATTCCCGCCAAGAGTGGGGTTGCCGGTGGGATATTCGGCTGCGTAAAAGGAGAAATGGGAGTTGGTATTTTTGGACCCGCTCTAGATGCTAACGGAAATAGTATAGCTGGTTTTAAAATACTAGAACTACTTTCCGCACAAGAAGGCTGGAGTATGTTTTAACGAATGCCGCGAAAGAATTCTCCTTCTGTAGCTTTAGAATAAAGATTGATCAAATTAATACTATTAGCCTTGATAAACAAGCAAAAAGAAAGAGCGTGTTTTGAAAAAAGATTAATCAAAACACGCCCTTTAGTTAAACAAGAAAATATCCTAATAATATCGTTTGATTTAGTAGTCATAATAATTGAACGTGGATAGAATCCCAATTTCTGATAAAACGATACAGCTTCATTCCCGTACACTAATGTTAATTCAATTTCATATACTTGTTTTTCTTTAAACCATTCCATTGTACTATTCATTAATTTCAAACCCAATCCGTTTCTTCGATATTTTTCGTCAACAAATAGAACCTCGATCTTCCCGCTTACTTTTTTACTATATGCTATACAAAATCCTAATATATTATCTGTTTCCGACTCAATCAATAATTCTATTCTGTATTCTCCATACTTTGAATTTTTTTCATATTCTTTAATGCGTTCCTCAAATGTAATTCTTGGATAATCACCAGAAAAAAATTCCGATTTACTGTTATGGTATTCATGCAATTTATCTAATGGTTTTCTTATTATTTCTATTTCTTCGAGAGTTATCTGTTTATTAATAATTCTCATACCT
>NZ_JBHWYR010000102.1:0-13520 GCF_042728695.1 Bacillus sp. NPDC060175 | reverse complement strand
ATATTAACATTATTTAAATATTCATTTGTTATGATATTGGTGAAACCAATAAAGGAGCTGATCAAAATGAATATACCGAATTTTAGATTTGATGTATCTGATACTCGTATGATTGTGGCGAATATAGATGAAAAGGAATATCACTTTATTGTTCGTGAACATTCACTTGTAGGAAAGGTTATATCGCTATTCGAAAATGGAAAAGAATATGGTTTGATAGATAAGCAAATCGCCGTTAGGGATAAATTTATTAGATCAGAACTTACTAAGTTGGAGCATTTCAACATTGATATGCTTTATAATTCACCAGGCTGGATATGGGTTGGCATGAATCAATTTGGATTGTATGCAAGAGAGGCTACACCTAACGAAGTAGAAATTTTTATGAGGTTAAAGGAGAATGTAAATTATTTAGACGTATATATAGGTACCACGATGTAAGAGTTATTTTTCGAGGTTATGGGATTTGTTCCCGTAACCTTTTTTTGTTTTGAAAATAAAAATTCACGAGTTATTTTATTTTGATACTAGTCCTCTTTTATAAGGGATAGATCCTAAAAGAGGATTTGAAATTATATAAAGAGAACTTATTAATTATATGAATACTTATAGAAAGAAGATGATAAAAATGAGTAAAGAAGAGCTTGTGAAACAACAATTTGGTAGTAATGCAGAGAAGTATGTGGAAAGTAAAATTCATGCAAAAGGACCGGATTTACAATATGTAGTTCAGCAGGTTGAAACTCGTCATAATACTCGTCTTCTTGATATTGCTACTGGTGGTGGACATGTTGCAAATTTGTTAGCCCCAATGTTTAAAGAGGTAGTCGCTCTTGATTTAACAGAAAAAATGTTAGAAAAAGCAAAAGGTTTTATAGAAGGGAATGGGCATGAAAATGTATCATTTGTAGCAGGAAATGCAGAAAATTTACCATTTGCTGATGAATCCTTTGATACAATTACATGCCGAATTGCAGCACATCACTTTGTTGATCCCTTGCAATTTATTTTTGAAGTAAATCGAACGTTAGAGGATAATGGATTATTTATATTAATTGATAACGTTTCACCAGAAAATAATGAATTTGATACATTTTATAACTTTATCGAAAAGAAGAGAGATCCGAGCCATGAACGAGCTTTGAAAAAAACAGAATGGATTACTTTATTAGAGAAACATGGTTTGCAAATGCAGTCATGTCATACTTTTGACAAGAAGTTCAATTTTGATTGGTGGTGCGATATGATGGATGTTCCTATGCAAAAACGTGTAAAGTTAACAGAGTGTATGATGAAAACATCAAATGAAATGCAGGAATTTTTCAAGATTCAATTTGAAAACAATAAAATAGAATCGTTCTATACTGAAATGGCACTGTTCGTATGTAAAAAAAGTTCAACATTAAAAAGATAAATTTCTTGCAGTCTTTCTGATGTACGATATACTTAGTACAGAGAAAATGAGAATTGAGGAATAGTAATAATGATTCGTGTACGTATTGAGGGAACTGAGGAAGAGATGCTTGAATTTTTAGAAAAAATTCCTGACATTCCTGGGTTTGAAAAAACACATATGAGGGAACCGAGAAAAGGGAATAATCCGAAATATGATTCAAGCAAAAATGTATTAGCGTATATATCGTATAAGAAGATTGAAGTCGCCAATAAATAGGCGGCTTTTTTAATTATCTTCGTTTCACCACCTTGTCTTTTTCGCATAATAATGGTAGTAGATTATTAGAGAGGGGTGAGGAAAGTTAATGAAAAAATAATCTTTTTCGGAGATTTTGGTATTGACGATGCAGTTGCGTTAATTTATGCAAATTAGATATTATAGGTATCGTTGCAGAGTATGGTAACGTGTCGCGGGAAATTGTAACGGAAAATGTTTATTTTTTAGAAAGATACTATGCTACAAAAGTGAAGATTATTGAAGGTGCCAGTAGACCAATGACAGCTGAAGAACCTTTATTTTTCCCTGAAATTCATGGGGATCACGGTTTAGGTCCAATCATTCCACCGAAAATGAGAATTTGTGACAGAGAAAATTTTTGTGAATTGATTAAATTAATTGAGCCTTGTCCAGAAGATATTATTATAGTGGCGACGGGACGATTAACAACACTTGCAACATTATTTTTATTGTACCCCGATTCAATGAATCGAGTATGTTCTTATTATATAATGGGTGGTGCTTTTCTTTTTCCGGGAAACGTTACACCCGTATCGGAAGCTAATTTTTACGGCGATCCAATTGCCGCGAATATCGTGATGAAATACGCGAAGAATGCTACTATATATCCGTTAAATGTAACGCAGCGCGCTCTTATCACCCCTGAAATGGTCGATATTATTGATAAAGAAGGAACAGGACAGGCGAAACTTATTAAGCCAATGATCGATTTTTATTACGAGAACTTTTACAAAAAAGAATATCCAGGTATCGCTGGGAGTCCGATTCACGATTTACTTCCGTTCATTTCATTTATAAATGATGATATTTTTGAATATAAAAAATCAGCAGTTTGGATAAGTACGACAAATGATGTAACGAGAGGTCAAAGTGTTGCTGATTTTAGAAAAATAGCTGAGCCGACGACATTTGATAATCGGCCTGTACAAAGAATTGCTGTTGAATTTAATTATCAAGCTTTTAAAGACGAATTTATGAGAACAATATTAAAGCCAGATTGCCCTTAGTATAAGTAGTTGTATAGATCTAAGCAATCATTTCTTTGCAACTTAGTGCTTCAGTATCTGGTCTCCAATCCAATCGATGTTTTGGGATAGCTGTCCAAACTTTTATACTGCGTCTTCGTATTTCTGATAAATTTAACAATAGTAGGTCAGTGTTATTCAAATGAATCTCCCCATTTCAAAGTTGTTTTATTTTAACTATAATGAATTTTGAGTTGATTATCAAACGTAAGTTCGATACGTGCTGAAATTTTAATTCGAAAAATAAATTCATACGGTTTGAATGGTTAGAGAAATATATGATTTCTTTAAGGACGAATAACTTAAGAAAAATGTAACATAACTAATGGTAAGCAATTGTTTCTGATTATAATTTTTATTGGTCAATTATAAAGGAGGAAATGATATGATTTGGTCTTTAATCGTCGGTGGTATATTAGGATGGTTTGCAAGTTTGATCACTGGGAAGGATGTACCTGGCGGTGTAATCGGTAATATTATTGCAGGTATTGTCGGTTCTTGGCTTGGTACAGCGTTACTTGGTAAATTCGGACCTGTTATAGGCGGATATGCGATTGTTCCGGCTTTAATAGGCGCGATTGTTTTGATTTTCATCGTAAGCTTTATATTCCGTGCAATGCGGAAATGAATACAGGGGACTGTTTACATTTGTAAGCAGTCCCTTTGTATTATGGTGTCTAATCTGTTATGCTACTGTTATACAATCAGGAGGTGTCAGCATTGAAATCATTTACAGTAAATTTCCATCAAGAAGATAATGCAAAGGCAACAACAGTACATAAATTAAGTGAAGAGGACTTCGATAAAGCAACAGAAAAAGGTACTCGTCATCTATTTGATTTAGATACAAACGTTGGTTTCTTCGTATTCTTTGATGCTGAAGATGCAGAAGGAAACGAGCAATACTTAATGTTACAATATGAAGGAGATCATGAAGAACCAAGTGCTTGCTACGGTTTTGATTTGAAATTGTTCTATCAATTTTTAGCACTATACTTAAATGATCTTGAATTCCAAGGTGAAACAAATGAAGAAGAGGAAGAAAATGGTCCAATTCATCATTTAGCACACTTACTTTACCATATCGTTGAAGATGGTAAATCTATCGAAGTATAAAATACATAATTGAAGCTGTCCTTTAATAGGGTAGCTTTTTTAATTATATAAATAGGCAATCTTAATGAAGTTCTGATGGCGACAGGTTGTTTAATTAGATTTCGGAAAAAATTAAACCGGCAAGGAAGATTAATCACTTCCTGCTGGTTTTTTGTATTTAAAGGGGTTTTTGTGACAGTATATTTTAAGTTATAGAAAAAGGAGATAACGAGTAAGGAGAGAAGGTGTATATAAGGAGATGAATAAGATGATTAACAATATAATCCCAAGTATTTTGAAACTTTTGGAAAGATTATGATATGCACCCAGAGGCATTCGAAGAGTATTTTAAGTTTCATTGTCCTAAGACGGAAGAACGTCTTTCTAGTGCGATTGAAAAGTATCCTGCAAAATTAGAAGACATTTGTATTATTTCGGATACAACCGACTCGGCTATTTTTTAGGAACATCATATATAGAGTATATGGTCCATACTTTCGGAGAAACCGAAGCACTTACTTTTTGGAGAAAAAATAATTTGAAGAGTAGTGTAATGGAATGGTTACAAAAGTGAATATGTTGAAGAGGGAGGCTGAAAATGATGAAAGTATATATGAAAGTACTTATATTTTTCCTAACTTTAACGTGTGTAGCGGCTTTAACCGCGTGTAATAACGCTGAGGAAAAGAAACAAACTAATTCAACATCAGAAAATAGTACGGAAAAAAAGAGCGATACGTCAGAAACGGGTAAAAAGAATGAGGACACCGCTTCGAAAAAAGAGAAAGAGTCTGTGGAAAAACCAAAAGGTCAAGATTCGGTAAAACCTTCAATGGAGTCTAATACGAAAAATACAGCGCTTAATCAAAAATCAATTAACCATGTAAAAGATTTATTTGAGCAAGCGAAAGAAGGAAAAGTACCTAATGTTCCATATGCAGCGCATACAGGAGATATTGAAGAAATAGAGAAGGCGTGGGGGAAAGCAGATAAAACTGAGCAAGCAGGAAACGGGATGTATGCAACTTTTACAAGTAAAAATGTGGCATTTGGCTTTAACAAAGGATCGCAAGTATTTGACGTCCGCTCGTATCATTCAGAACTCAAATCGATTACGTTACAAGAAATTGAAAAGGCTTTAGGAAAACCGGCGTCTGTTAAAGTCAACGGTAATGATAAAATATACATTTATAAAGTAAATAATCAGTTTGAGTTGAAATTCGTTATTCCGAAATCGACTGGTAAAGTAGATCATATTTCTGTGTTCTCACCGGAGGATAGTATTAATAAAATGGCAGGTTAAATAAAAGAGCTGTTCCTATAGGGACAGCTCTTTTACTTTGCTTTTTTCTAACGATTGAACAAAAAAAGCTTGAATGATACCGCCGATTATTAATAAGAAGGCACAAATATAAAATAGAGTACTGCCGCTAAATTTGCTTAATATTAGTGCACCTACAAAAGGCCCACAAGTCCTTGAAATGTCCCAATGTATACCGTAAATAGAAAAGTACAATCCACGTCTATGACTTGGAGCCATTTGTGAAACGAATCGTAGTAAATGATTTAAAGCAATACTTTGCCCAATTACTAAAAAGAGTAGTGTTAAGAGTAATGACCATATTGTCGTGGAATAACCGTAGCCAATAGCAGCTAAAGTAAAGCAAGTATAGGAAATAACAATGATTTTAGCCATAGAAAATTGTTCAGACCATTTCACAAGGAAAATTTGGAGAATCACTTCCATGACTGCTTTACAAGTTGAGATAAACACGAGTACAAATAGAAAATTTGGAAATACACTTTCGGCGAATATACGATAATTCGATTCGGTTTGAGCGTAGAAAAAACTAATCGGTAGCGTAGAAACCATGAGCCCAAATACAGCATAATGTTTTGAAATAAATTGTTTTGGCGAATATACTTCTTTCATTTTTTCATTGTTTCTTATAAGCGGGGCAGTTTCAGGAAGCTGCGTCCAAACGAGAATGGCATATAGCGTAAGGGCTACACCTTGTAAAATAAATAAATATTCAGGATGACTATTATAGAAAAAGGCGCCGATTAATGGGCCGATTACAGAGCCAATTGCTCCCATCGTTTGCAGAACCGCAAATATTTCAGCCTGTTGTTCTTCCTTCGTTAAGTCAGCGATTTGAGCGCGCTGTGCCGGAATATATAAAGAGCGGCCAATACCATTTACGACATACAATAAGGCGAAAAAGGCGACCGATTCAGCAAAAACGAACCCGCTTACGGCGAAAGCTTGTAAAACTAATCCGAGTAACATGATTTTCTTACGACCGTATTTATCTGTTACACCTCCAGCGATTAATGTAAACACAATATCAGCGAGAGGCTGCAATCCGAAAAGAAGCATTGTAACGATGACATTACCATTTAACGCTTTATTAACGTGAACGATAAAAATGATAGCTAACATTGCTTCAGTCGTCCGGACTAACAATTCACCGAACAACCGAATGAGGATTGGCCTATTATAACGTTTTAAAAGATGATTCATTTCTAATTCCTCCTTTCTATATTAAAATGATAAGATGGAAGCTACAAATGAAAAAGGGTAGAATGAAAGGGGAAGATTTTTCATCTTTTAGGGGGGCGTTTTATGAGCATTTTGGAGCAATATATGAACCTATGGCTCCAGTATGGAAAAGGGAGAGCAGAGGGGGAGCAATTAGAAATAACAATACAAAATATATCCGAAACATTATTTTGTACAGAGCGGAATAGTAAACTAATCATAAAAAAATTAGAAGAATTACATTGGATTGTGTGGTTTCCTGGCCGAGGAAGAGGGAATCGTTCAAAGTTGTTATTTCAAAAACATCCACTTTTATTAATTTTAGAAAGAGGAAAAGAAATAACGAAACAAGGGGACGTAAAAAGCGGGATCGCTTTTATCGAACGGTATAGCTCGTATTTTCCATCGCTCCAACCACAATTTCAAACTTGGATTGATTCAATATTTGGTTATCAAGTTGAAAGGACGTCTCAAGGGAGAAGAGATGTGCTACGTTTGCAAGTTCAAATGAATCTAGACATTGCATTAGATCCTGTATACGCCACGATGCGTTCGGAATGTCATATGGTCAAACATATATATGACACGTTAGTGTATGTAGACGGAAGTACAAACAATGTAGAGCCACGACTGGCGTTTTATTGGGAATATGATGATCAGAAACATATATGGACCTTTTACTTACGAAAAGGCGTTCAGTTTCATAACAGGAAAGAATTTACCGCTTATGACGTAGTACATACATTTGAACGATTCTTGAAAGCTAAAAATAATCCGCATGCTTGGATGTTACAGCACGTTGAAAGTTTACATATTCTTGATGACTACATTGTGCAGATTCGGTTATCTACAGATAATAAGCTGTTTTTACATGCTTTAAGTGCAGAACAGTGTTCTATTATAAGTGAAGATGGAAAAGGTAATTTAATTGGTACAGGACCGTTTCGGTTATGTGAAAATAATGAGGATGTATTCGTATTAGAAGCACACGATTTTTATTTTCGCGAGCGATCTTTTCTCGATCGAATTGAATTATGGAATGTAGAGCACAGTGTAAATACGTGCGATATTTTAGCGAAAGCACACTATAACAATATAGAAAAGTATCATAAAGAACTAACTAGACTGGAGTCGAATGTAACATACATTACATTAAATACCGCAAAAGAAGGACCTATGCAAAACAAGATGTTTCGGAAAGCTCTATATAAAATCATTCATAGCCATGCGCTTATTGAGGAATTGCAAGGAGCGCGCGGAGAAATAGCAGAAGAATTGGTTCTAACAAAGGATGACACATTACATATAAATGAGGATATATATACGCTTATTAAAGAGAGCTCTTACCGTAATGAAACACTGCGACTATATACATTTACAGAACAAGATCATGTTGAAGACTCATATTGGATACAAAACGAGTGTGCGAAGTATGGCGTCACTATTGAAGTCGTTTTACTTGAAACAAAAGAGTTATTGCAAACAAGTACGATACAAAAGGCTGATATAATGCATGATAGTGCGTCAATTAGTGAGCGTATTGAAGAAAGTTTACTATATATGTTTCTTACAAAAAACAGCTTTATTCATCAGCATTGCAATATAAAATTTGACGAAGTATTACAGCCTTATTTTACAGAAAAACAATTAGAGAAACGGATGACACTGTTACGCGATACTGAGGACACACTGTTGCGTGAAATACATATCATTCCTTTATATCGCAATAAACAGCGAGTAAGTTCACACGAAAAAATACAAAATATAATGATTAATTCACAGGGCTGGATTGATTTTTATGATATATGGTTTAAAGCTTGATATATAAAGGTTCTTACGCATTTTAAAGGTATGCGAAAGAACCTTTTTTGTATGTAAGGCAGGTTTGTTTCACACATTGTTACGCTACTTGTTATAAAAGTCTATTTACAGCGTAACAGTGTTATGTTACATTGTTATCAGAAGGAGTGATATACAGTTGAGTACAGGTTTAATTTCAAAAAAAGATTTATTAGAACTAACTGGTATTTCATACGGACAATTATATAGGTGGAAGAGAAAAAATTTAATACCGGAAGATTGGTTTGTACGGAAGTCAACGTTCACAGGCCAGGAAACATTTTTCCCGAAAGAAAAGATATTAGAACGTATTGATAAAATCCAAACGATGAAAGAGGATTTATCACTTGATGAATTAGCAAATATGTTCTCACCGAGCGTGACAGAAATTCATTTAACAAAAGATGATTTGTTACGTAAGGGTATTGCATCAGAGCCAGTTTTACAATTCTTCATAGAACAAACGAATAAAACAACAGAATTTCAATTTGTAGATATTCTTTATGTGTATATGTTAGAAGAACTACTTCAATCAGGAGACGTTAGTTTAGATGAGGGAAAAATGGTCTTACAAGTATTAAGTGAAAATTACGAAGCGATTAAACATAAGAATTGTGACTTAGTTATTATTCGAAAGTTAGGGATTTCTACATGCTTCTTAGTATCAGGCGTTGAGGATTTAATTTTTGAAAAGGGAACAAAGATTGTTTTACGTGTAGCAATTATGAAATATACCGAAGCGTTAAAAACTAAACTGTTGTAGTGGAGGAGAAATAATGCGTACAGAAAATTTAATTATAAATGGTTACGGTTCATCGAATGGCGGTGACTTTCATAAAGTGCAGCTAAACGGAAAAGGAACTGTTAATGGAAACGTTGAATGCGAGCAATTTGAATGTAATGGTTACGGTGCAGTTACTGGTAATTTGAAAAGTAGTTCTGCAAGAATTAGCGGATCGGGTAAAGTTGATGGTACAGTTATCACAGAAACGATGCGAATCGATGGGAAAGCGACAATTACACAAGATGTAAAGGCGAACAGTTTAAAAATTGCAGGAAAAGGTACGATAGGTGGAAATGTAATCGGTGAAGAATTTAGAATCAATGGTCAAGCGACGATTGATGGTAATTGTGAAGTTGATATTTTTTCTTCAGAAGGGCAATTTACAGTTGGTGGATTATTAAGCGCAGATGAAATTAATATAAATATTCACGGTACATGTAGAGCGAAAGAAATTGGTGGCCAAACCATTAGAGTAAAACATAGATTGAGTGCTTTTAGTAGACTATTTAAAACAGTAATTGGCTTACAGTTAGAAGCAGAATTGTTAGAAGGTGACAATATCGATATTGATTATGCGCACATAAAAACGGTAAGGGGAAACAATGTTACAGTAGGACCGAACTGTGAGATTGAACTTATTGAATATACCGGAGTTCTTACTGTTGATAAAAGTGCAAATGTAAAAGAAATTAAGCAGGTTTAAAGGAAGGGAGAAATGAGTATGGGACATCAACATAGTCTTACTGTAAATGGTTCTGGTAGTTCAGCAGGCGGAGATTATAACAAAGTAAAGATACGCGGCGAAGGAACAATTTCTAATGATATGAGTTGTAATGAATTTAAAACGTATGGCACGAGTGATGTACGCGGTAATATGAAAGTTAAAAACTATATCGTGTATGGGGATAGTGAAGTACAAGGAAACGTAGATGCGGAATGTATAAAAGTATATGGCAATACACAAATGCATGGTGATGCTCATATTGAAAAAACAAAAGTAAGAGGTATGATTGAAGTAAAAGGAAGGTTTTCAGGTGATTTCGTAGATGTGAAAGGTGCTTTAAATGTGAAGGGAGATATTGAAGTAGAAGAATTATCACTAACTGGTGGTCTTGAAAGTGATGGATTACTTAATGCTGAAAATATTGAAATCTCAATTCGTTATGAAGGAAGTAAAGTGAGAGAAATCGGTGGAAAAAAGATTACAGTACGTAAAAAATCGAGATTTATTCCTTTTACAAGTCATGCAGGAAGCCTTCAAACATCAATTATTGAGGGGGATGATATTTATTTAGAACATACAATAGCAGACGTAGTAAGAGGAAATCATGTTATAATTGGCCCTGGCTGTGAAATTAGTGTTGTAGAATATCATACTAGTTTTAACCAAAAAGGGAATTCAGTCGTAAAAGAACATAAACAAATATAAGTAGTATGGGGGAGAGCAAGGCTATGGTTGAGAAGAATAATAAAATCGGCTTCGTTGTTGCCGGTTTATTGCTAGGTATCTTAATGGCATCAATGGATAATACCATTGTCGTAACAGCGATGGGAACGATCGTTGGTGACTTAGGAGGTCTTGAAAACTTTGTATGGGTCGTTTCTGCCTATATGGTCGCAGAAATGGCAGGTATGCCGATTTTCGGTAAACTATCAGATATGTATGGTAGAAAGAGATTCTTTATTTTCGGTTTAATCGTCTTTATGATTGGTTCGGCACTTTGTGGAACTGCTGAAAATATAACACAGTTAGGTATTTATCGTGCCATTCAAGGTATTGGCGGCGGGGCACTAGTGCCGATCGCATTTACTATCGTTTTTGATATTTTCCCTCCAGAAAAGCGTGGGAAAATGGGTGGTTTATTCGGAGCAGTATTTGGTTTATCAAGTATTTTTGGACCATTACTTGGCGCATATATTACGGATTACATTAGTTGGCACTGGGTGTTTTATATTAACTTACCACTTGGCATTTTAGCACTTATTTTTATTACATTATTTTATAAAGAGTCACGAGTTCATAGAGAACAAAAGATTGATTGGTTTGGCGCAATTACTTTAGTTGGTGCAGTAGTTTGTTTAATGTTCGCCTTAGAATTAGGCGGACAAAAGTATGATTGGGATTCTAGCTTTATTTCAAGTTTATTTGCAGGATTCGCTATTTTAGTAATTGCTTTTATTGTTATTGAACGAAAAGTAGCAGAACCAATCATTTCATTTGAGATGTTTAAACAACGTCTGTTTGGAATGAGTACAATTATTGCCTTATGTTATGGGGCGGCATTTATGTCAGCAACTGTGTACATTCCGTTATTTATTCAAGGTGTATACGGTGGTACGGCAACAAACTCAGGATTATTGTTATTACCAATGATGTTAGGATCAGTAGTAACAGCGCAGTTAGGTGGATTTTTAACATCGAAACTTAGCTACCGTAACATTATGATTATTTCTGCTGTAATTATGCTAATCGGATTATTCTTATTAAGTACATTAACGCCAGAAACAAGTCGTATATTATTAACAATTTATATGATTATTATCGGTTTTGGAGTTGGTTTCTCATTCTCTGTACTAAGTATGGCTGCTATTCATAACTTCGGTATGGAGCAACGCGGGTCTGCGACTTCAACGAGTAACTTCATTCGTTCATTAGGTATGACACTTGGTATTACAATCTTCGGAATGATTCAAAGAACTGGTTTCCAGGATCAATTGGAAGAAGCGTTTAAAGGTATGAGCGGGGGAATGAATACAAACGCTTTAGGAGATTCAAGAGCCATTCTATCAGAATCGGCAAGATCCCAAATTCCACCTCAAATATTAGATAAAATTATTGAAGCTCTTTCTAGTTCAATCGTTCAGACATTTATGTGGGCGTTAGTCCCAGCAAGTTTAGCGTTCGTATTCGTTTTCTTTATGGGAAATGAGCGCATGGTATATAAGAAAGAACAAAACAAGGTGAAAAGTGAAACATCAAAAGCGTAAAGAAAAAGCTCCTTTCAATTTCGAAAGGAGCTTTTTCTTATGTACGGAGTCGAATTAGCCTTCGATAATTTCGTATTCTTCGTCTGCTAATAATAAAACTTGTGTTTTCTTACCTTTGTTTTGAACTTCGATTACATCATATGTACCTAAGTCTCTTAGCTTGCTTTGAGAAGCGTTAACCATAACTTCCATCGAATCAATTAAGATATCTTCTTCAATGTATGATTCAGGCAATGCCATATCTTCAGTATCTAATACACATGTATATAGATTTTGTAAGTTTTCAGCAGTTGGATTTTGTTCCTCAACATCAATGATGTTTTTTACTGCTTCCATATTTTCTTCTTTTACTTGGTATACTTTAATTTTAGCCATTGTTTTAATCTCCTTTATAACGTAATCGTAGAGGCTACAACTTATTATAACGCTTTTTCATTGAAAGATGAAATTGTTATATGTATTTATAGTAAAAATTATGTGTTATTACTCATTATTGGTGTAATTCCCTTATTAATCTAATGAGTAGTTAACTATATCCTTACGTTAATATTATATTGTCCAAGCTTTCTTATATTCCGCTCATATTATATGTATTAGATAAAAACATATAGGGAAGGGATGGAAGGTAAGTGGATTGCGAGCCGAAACGAAATTGTCAATGTTGTCAAAATAGCATATGTGAATTTTTACAAAGTCTAGAACCTTTTACTCAGGTTGAAAGTATTGTAATAACTGGAAACGAAATCGATGTATCTTATTTTCTTTTATTTAACAAGATGAAAGGCATTGTATCATTTGTACAAGAAGACAATGAGGTTATATTTGTAGACTGTTCAAAGATTGATGCGATTCGAATAGGAAAAGTGTGTAGTTGTAAAACGAAAGTTAAATTTATTGAAGAGGAATTCAGTTTACTTGGCAATGTTTGTCCACAATGCTTAACTGAGGGAAGTACACTTTTTTTTGATTTTAATAATCCTGACTTAAGTTTATCTTTACAAGCAAAAACGATTGATCCACCTAGATGTATTGAATTTGTAGATGAGCTTGGGAATGAAGTAAAGCAAATTACTATAGTAGGTGAAGCGATTGTTTCTAAAGATTTCGTTCCGGTGCCTGAACTGTTAGATTTTCGATTAATCTTATCGGATACAGCTGGGAAGCCTTTGAAATTCGGATTGCTATTTATTAATTTACTTGATATTACGTGTATCATTCTTTTCGCATCAAGGGGATACCTCAATATAACGAACTGTTTAAAAATAGAGAGTGGAACAGGTAATGTCGAAATAGAAGAGACGAAAAAAATGATTATTAATGACAATAGTAATACGTACGAATCAATTATTAAGTTAACAAAAATATATAAAAATGGTGGGATGGAATCTTATACTTCAAAGAAGGAGTTATAACATATCTATTCCAATAAACCCTTGTGTAGTATGGTGAGGGGGTATTACATAGAGAATATATTAATCGGTTGTATGTATTTTGCATGCTGTTCGTTGTTTATTTATCAATAGAAATTAGTATAAAGTAGTAATAGTATTTCTG
>NZ_JBHWYR010000101.1:0-13717 GCF_042728695.1 Bacillus sp. NPDC060175 | reverse complement strand
TATATATATATATATATATGTCTGTGTTTTCACTTACTGTTGTTTCCTTCTTGAATTTGTACTAATAGTTGTAAAAACTTCCCTTGAGTCGGCGATACATCATGTGCTGGCAAATTAGCTACAGCGTTTGCTTGAAGAACTTCTTCTAATATAGAATCTTTCGGTATTAATACATCACTCATATATTGATCAACAGCCGTCCATTTCTCAATCGTATTCATGAAAATACCATCCCCTTCAATTTTTTAATACTTTTCTACCATTCACATTTGATTATACCGAAAATTCAGTTTCAAATACAAAAAATAAAGAAGGGACACCCACTCCATTACAGAATAGATATCCCTCTTTTTTATAAATTTATCCCTTACGGATTAGTAGACCAAAGTCCAGCAGATTTAATAAATGTACGTTTATTTAACTTCAGCTGCGCTACGATAAACTCTGCAATATCTTCTGCTTGCATAACTTTATCCGGATTTCCATCAGTTAATCCTAAATCTACAGCCATATCAGTTGCTACTGTACTTGGAGTTAAAGCCGTTACACGAATGTTATGTTTACGAACTTCCATTGCTAACGATTCTGTTAAACCAAGAACACCAAATTTAGAAGCACTATATGCACTTGTTACAGGTGCACCTTTTTGTCCTGCTGTAGATGAAATATTAATGATATCACCAGATTGTTGTTCAATCATGCTTGGTAAAGCGGCACGAGTTGCATAGTATACACCCATTAAGTTTACTTGAATGATTTTTTCCCAATCAGCAACGTCTAATTCTAAAAACTTACCGAACTTAGAAATACCAGCGTTATTAATTAAAATATCGATAGATCCTAAACCAGTTTTTAACGTTTCAATTGCAGTAGTTACCTCTTCATACGAAGATACATCAGCAGTCGCAATAACAGCTTTTACGCCTTCTGCTTCCACTTCTTTCGCTACAGCTTTTAAGTTTTCTTCTGAACGAGCTAAAAGACCTACATTTACGCCTTCTTTCGCTAATGCGATCGCTACAGCACGACCAATACCTCTACCTGCTCCTGTAATTAAAGCATTTTTACCTTGTAATAATTCTGCCAAGTATAACACTCCTTAATCTTCTCAGTTGTTTATTATATTAAAAGTGTATCTATGTTTATGTAAAAAGGCAATGATGCACTTTCATGTGCGTAGGTTACTTGTAGGTAACTATAGTAATGGTAAATGCATATTTAAAGAAAAACTAAAGTAATAAATCAATAACTAATCTTCTCTTCATAAAAAACAATAAGATAATTATGAATACCTCTCCTTTCAACATAAAAAAGTCCTCTCTAAGTCTCATTCTTTTCTCCACATTACCAGAAGTTTTTGAATTACTACTTAAAGGGGATAGTCTCAAACAACGTTGTTTTATAAACTACAAAATATTATAGGATTTAATCAACTTTTTTAAATTCTTTAGATTCACTTTTGGAATTTCCGGTAAACCGCGAAATAATATAAACAAATGGGGGATATTTAACACCGCTAAATTTTGAGGGAGTAAGTATACTGCCTAGCTAGGATTCGGTAACAATATAAATTATGTAGATAAATGATTTTCTACTAAATTTATTCACTACATTATAGTTGGTTTCGAGTTTCTCTTGAATTACTTTTGCCACCTTCACAGCATATTCTTCAAGTACATTCTTATCATGAGCATATGAAGATGCCGCACAAGCTCATAGTGCTGTTCCTATTCTTCGTCACTAAATTCAAAGCTCTTCTCGAATGGAAGTGAACTGTTACCATCAACAGAATCTATTTCCCTAATTTCACCAAACTGTAATTCTTTTTACCTTTACGAATAATGATAAACCTTCCATCGAATGAGTTTCCAACTGTAACATCTGTATTTACATCCGTTACCTTTTCACCATTCATATAAATAGCTCCATTATTAATGTCTTCCCTTGCTTGACGTCTAGAAGGTTCAATCCCTAGGTCAACTAACCACTCAACAATATTTTTTGTTTCGTTTGAAGCGTGGAAAGTTGGCATATCTTTAAATCCTTGTTCAATTTCATCTGCAGTTAATGATTGAATATCCCCACTAAATAACGCTTCTGTAATTTTTAATGCTTGCGAAAGCGCATGCTCACCATGAACAAATTTCGTCATTTCTTCTGCTAATACTTTTTGTGCTTCACGTTTATGAGGTTCTGTTTGAACCTTGACCGCTAATTCATCAATTCTATCTTTCGTTAAGAAAGTGAAGAATTTTAAATATTTAATTACATCGCGATCATCTGTATTCACCCAGAACTGATAGAATTCAAATGGTGTTGTTTTTTCTGAATCTAACCAAATCGCCCCACCTGCTGTTTTGCCAAACTTTGTGCCGTCTGCTTTTAGCATTAAGGGGATTGTTAATCCAAATGCTTTTACCTCTCCCCCTTCTAATTTACGTATTAAATCTAACCCACTTGTTATATTGCCTCATTGGTCACTACCACCAATTTGTAGTTGTACTCCTTCGTATTTGTATAAATGATGGAAGTCCATAGCTTGTAGAATTTGATATGAAAATTCTGTAAAAGAAATCCCGCTCCCTAATCGACTTGCTACAATATCTTTTGCTAACATCGTATTCACACTAAAATTCTTACCGTAATCACGTAAAAATTCAATAATATTTACCTGATGTGTCCAGTCATAGTTATTTACCATCTTCACTTTACTATTACCACCAAAATCAAATAGCTTTTTCATTTGTGTCGTCAATGCCTCAACATTATGCTGTACTTGTTCTAACGTCTGTAATTGACGTTCTGTTTGACGTCCACTTGGATCACCAATTGTCCCAGTAGCTCCTCCAATTAAAATTACTGGATGATGCCCTTCTAATTGGAAACGTTTCATCATCATAAATGGGATTAAATGTCCAATATGCATACTATCGCCCGTTGGATCTACCCCACAGTACAGGGAAATTTTTTTCTCTTCTACTAACTCACGTAACCCTTCTGCATCTGTTTGTTGATTGATAGCATTACGCCATTCTAATTCGTCAATGATGTTCATGCTTTTCTAACCCCTTTCATTTTTAAGAATTCGCTTTTTAGTGTGTCTGAAAACAAAGGTCCCTATGTCTAAAAAATACATAAGGACCATTCTTAATCGTATTGCCGCCCAGATTGTACCATTAATATTACTCTCAGCAACTGTATCTATAACTACTGCGCTGCACTTCTTCAACGTTTATCGTATACTACACCTTAAACAGATTCATCATTATTTTTATTTTTCACATTGTAAATTATTTCAAGTTTTTCTCGAATTGCGCTTTCAATCTTATTAGCGTATTCATCGAATACATCTTTATCATGAGCGTACGGAGATAATGCACAAGCTCGTAGTACTGTTACTTTTCTTTCCTTATCCCATTCTTCTTTACTAAATCCAAGACTTTTCACAAATGGAAGTGGGCTATTTCCATAATCAGGGATAGCAAAGTCTGTATGAGAAGTAAGAAATTCATTGTAGTATATATTTCCTTTTACATAAGAAGATTGACCAAAAAAATCATGATTTAATTTGTTCATTTTTGCTAAACTTGTGTTTCCTTCTTCATTAAATACATAGTCAACCATATTAAAATCAGGCTTTGTTAATGGATAAACATGAATAGTTTTATCTCCAACTTTAAATTGTTTATCCTGTAAAAAATGATAAAAATGGTAAGCTCCTTCAATACTTGCACCTAGTAATTTACCATAACCAGTCACGTTTAATGGTAATACTTTATGGGCTGTCCAAACTGAGGCTGCAGTTGCCCCTGCTTTAGAACCTTCAAGCATATATGCACCAAGTAATGCAGGAATATCAGCTCCCTTTTCAAACACATATGTTGCGAAGTAAGAAATTACATCACGCATTCTAATATCTTTTACAACAATCCCACCCGCAGAGTATGGTATATACCCCATTTTATGCGGATCAATTGTAACGGTTTCAGCCTGGTCTATTGCCTTGAAAGAATTGTAAATATCTTCTGTCAACCATTCATTTTCCGAATTGAAAATACCATATTTTACATATGTTTCATCGATTTTGTTATAGTCAATAAATTCATTGTTTTCATCTAAGAAAATCGCTCGAGCATACCCACCATAAGCAGCATCTATATGAATGTAAAAATAAATACCCTCTTGCGCTAATTTTTCACGCAACGCAACAATCTTATCAATACGATCTACTTGTCCTTCTTCCGTTGTACCAATAACAGCTACCACACCAAGAATAGGTATTTTTTCTGCAGCTAATTCTCGGATTTTTTCTTCAAGTTTATCAATGTCCATGCGATAGTTATGATCAACATCAATTGTTTCCACATTATCAAGGCCTATACCAATAATATCCGCTGATTTTAGCCAAGAATAGTGTTTAGTTTGTGGAATCAACCATTTGCCCAGCTCTTGTAGATGTTGACCATTACGCGCAGAATGTGCTTTAATTTCATCAATTTTTCCAGGTATTCTTTCTAAAAGATCTAAAATTTCTTCTGTAGACATATTTAATAATTCCCATTCTGATTTATCTTCTACAAATTGAGGAGCTACTTCTTTAATAGCTAAAGGAAGGGATTTCATGTTTCTTGCATACCAAAGGCCTTCTAGATTAGCAATAGAACCATCCGCACAAATATGCCCCCAACTCTCACCTTTTTTATAACTCATAAGAGCAGCAAATTCATGCCCTACTTCTTCTTCCATTTGAGAAGTGCCTGGAGAAGATTCATATGCCACGTTATTCCCATTCCATAACATTGCAGCTGTATATGCAATAATAGCCGGCATTAATGTTTCTGAATTCATATGTCCCCAAAACCGCCCTGCCGAATGCCATGGTAATGAATTGGTACGAAGTTTTGAAGATAACACATCCATTACACTGCGGATATGGTCAGCAGTTTCTACGAATTTTTTCGAGCTTTTATCTTGCGGAGTAATAATTGGTAGGTCTTGTGGTTGGTAATTTTGACGCCAACCTACATGTTCATCTACCATTTTAATTAACAGCTCTTTAAATAAATCGGCATTTTCACCTTTATCACCTAAGAATAATGCTTTTAAATTAATATCCGGTATTTTATAGTTCATTTTTCATTTCCTCCAAATTATCACAAATATTCCCTAAGTAACCTCGATACAAAATACGTTATTATTTTTTGGTTTTTTCTGCACAAAAAATTCACACATAAATTAATATCTGCCATCAAAAACGGGATATAAAACACTGTTAATCAAATAAGCCAACTCATTTGATAACAAAACTTAAGGAATACGTACCAAATATTTATTTGTTCTTTAGCTTGATTTCCTTATATCCTCAGGTGAGCTATTATCTTTCTTCCACTCTGGTTTTTTAAATTTGTTGATGATAAGTGCTATACCAATCATTGCTAATGTAACGACCACTTGATAAATAACATATCCAGTATATTGACTTGGCTTTAAAATAGATGGCGGAATAATACTTACAATAATCGTAAAAACAATACTTATCATTGAAAGAATAGAGACCGTCCATATTAATCCATTCCCTTTACTCCCTAATCTGAATGGTCTATTAACGTCTGGCATCTTATAACGCAAGCGAACAGCTGAAATAGCAATTAAAGAGTACACAATACAATACAAAATTGTTGTTGTAATTGTTATTATTAAGAATGCACTGTTTACATCTGGAACTACTATATATAAGATAGATACTAATGAAATTACAATTGCTTGAATCATCACAAAAGTGATTGGAATATCTTTCTCTGTTCTCTTTTGAAAAAACTTCGGCAAATTCCCTTCATCTGCCACTTTAATCATAGATTTACTTGGTCCAAGTACCCATGCACTTAGCTGAACTAAAACCCCAATTAAAATCATTAAAGAAATAATGTTAACAAAGATAGATGGAATCCCTAGATTTTTAGTGAAAATCATATATGGCTGTGTTATATTCGCAAGCTCCAATTTACCTTTTGGTACCGCATTTGAAACAGTTAACCCAGCAATGATATTAAAAATTGCTAATAAAATTACTGAAGTGATAACAGCAATTGGATAGTTACGTTTTGGATTATCAATATTATTTGCATGTACAGACGAAATTTCTACTCCTGCAAAAATAAAGATAATTCCTGATAAATAAGTTAAACTTCCTAAGTCCTTAAAATTAGGAATAAGATCCCTTGGCTTAAATCCGCCTAAATAACTATTCGATTGAATCCCGTTTTTTATCATATAAATGACACCTAGAACAACAAGAATGACAAACGGAATGTACACACCAATAACAGCACCCCAGTTACCCGCAACTTTTACCATATCAAACTTAAGGTTTAATAAAGTCACACTCCAGTATGAAATTAAAATTATGGCAAAAATAAAATAGTTGTTTGAAGATAGTTCTGGCTTATTAATAACGTAACCCGATAGAATACCAACAGTTGACGCAACCATTACCATCCCAAAAAACATTTGAACCCATAATAACCATGAGGTGACAAATCCCCATTTCTCACCTAATGCATTTTCCACCCAAACTTGAGGTCCACCTTCTTCAGGGAAAGCCGTAGAAAGCTCAGCTGACATTAACGCGATAGGTAGAGCAAATGCAAACGCAGCTATCAACATATAGAAGATTTGGGTCCAACCAGTAATTGAAAGAGTCGGCACACTTCGTACCGTTCCAAAAAAGGCCATTGTAATACCAATTAACCCAAAAAGTGTCAATTTTTTCATATTGGAAAAAAATCCCTTTCTTCTCCATATTTAAACTAATTCATAAAAAATATTAGATGTACCCTTTTTAAAATAGGCATATCAATTAATACTTATGTAAGAAAAGGATTTGGCAAATTTTAATAACTAGGTAAATTTCTTTAATAGGTGTCTTTTCATAAAGGCATATACAGCCTGATAATCTCGTTTTTACGAAGTTGAATATCCAATGTGTACCCTTCTTTGTTCCTCCACCATATTTCAAATGCGCCAATTACTCCTCATCAAGAAAAAACGAGAATTAAGCGAATAGAAATAACTTAGCAACCCACATTAGCAACAAAACATCAAGAAAAGGCATTCCAAATATGGAACGCCTTCTTTTATTTTATAAAATCATCAACTTAAACCTATTTTTCAAATGTACTCTTTAACAATCTGAAATATTCTAATTAACATAACCCATTAGTAGTCAGTAGTCAATAATGAATAAAAATTTAGTTATGGGAGGATTTTGATTCTTTAGGTTGATGGGCATGCGGAAACTTCCCTAACACTGTTTTTCTTTATAATAAGGAATACGTACAATAAATTCCGCACCATTTCCTTCCGTGCTCTTAACTTTAATTTCCCCTTGATGAAGATCTACTACTTTTTTTACAATCGCCAATCCCAATCCGCTACCTCCATGAGCGCGATTCCGTGAAGAATCTGCTTTGTAAAAACGTTCAAAAACATGCTGCTTCTGTTCCTCTGATATACCAATTCCATTATCATGAATACGTACTTCCACTAATTCCTCATGTTCTTTTAACTGAATTGTAATCGTACCACTACTCGGAGTAAATTTAATACTATTATGAATTAAATTAATCCACACTTGACTCATACTTTCTTGGTCAGCAGTAATATGCACTTTTTCTAAATCAAGATCTAACTCAATTTCTTTTTCAGCCCAGAGTGGTTCACTATTTAACACAATTTGCTTTAACTGTTGATCTAATCGATAAGTAACTCTTTCTGGTACATACTCTTCCGATTCCAAAAGGGTTAGCTTCAATAAATTTTGGCTTAATTTAGATAATCTCGTTGATTCGGTTTCAATAATGGTAAGGTAGTGCTTTCTTTTTTCGTCTGAAAGATTATCCTCTTGTAGCGCTCTAGCAAAACCTTTTATAGAAGTTAAAGGTGACTGTATTTCATGAGAAACATTCGATACAAATTCTTGCCTCATTTTCTCCATTGCATTAAGCTCTTCTGTCATATCATTTATACTTTTTACGAGTACACCAATTTCTCCATCATACTTTTCTTCATTTCGTATTTTTACGGAGAAGTCTCCTTTTGCAATTTTTTGTATCGGTTCAATAATAGTCCAAATCATCGCCTCTCGTTTTGGTCTCATTAATATTCCGATCAATGTCCAAATAAGAACAATAAATACAAAGCCGACCATGTCACTAATTAGAAAAGTAACAAAAGGCGATACGTTTATTTCAAGAGCTTTCAATACACTAGATGATACAAAAAATGCGATAGACCAGATTATAGTGAGAAAAGAAAAGAGTGCTATTACCGCTCCAATTACTTTCAACATCTTCAACTTACTCATTCGTTCTCTTCTTCTCATTTACTTACCTCTAAGCGATACCCTAAGCCCCTTATCGTCTTTATACTAAACTTTGATCGCTCTTCTTGAAACTTTTCACGTAACCGATTTATATGAACGTCTAATGTACGTTCATTCCCTTCAAAATCATATCCCCATACGTCTTCAATTAATTGCTCTCTTGAACACGTTCTTCCAGCTTTAGACCCTAATGTAAAGAGCAACTCGAATTCTTTTAACGGCAACGTGACCGCTTGTTCTCCGGCGTTAACTTCAAATGTTTTACGATTTAACAGTACATTCCCAACTTGAATAGATTGCGATACTGTAATTTGGTAACGTTTCAATAATGCCTTCACTCTCACAACTAATTCTAAAGGATCAAATGGTTTCACAAGATAATCATCTGTTCCGAGGTGAAACCCTTTTATCTTTTGAGATGTTTCTCCTTTAGCAGTTAGCATCAAAATCGGAATATCATAGTATTTTTTTAATTCAAAGCACAAATCAAACCCATCCATATTTGGCATCATAATATCAAGAATCGCCATATCGACTTTCACTTCTTCTATTTTTCGAAGAGCATCTAATCCATCAACGGCCTCATATGTTTGAAAACCTTCTCGTTCCAAAAATACAGAAACAAGTTCTCTAATATGCGGATCATCATCTACAATTAAAATTTGGGGTATCAAGGAATCATATCCTTTCTGCTTAACATACTTTTTAGCACTCTAAAATCAACAATCAGTGAAGTTTCCTCTCACTGATTGTTTTCATTCTATAAGGCACCTTCTTTAATTTTCAACTGCTGCATTGCAAATTCACGGTACATGTCATGTGTCCGTAACAACTCATCATGCGAGCCACTTCCTGTAAGATTCCCTTTTTCAATAAAGATAATTTTATCTGCATCGACAACAGTAGAAAGTCTATGCGCAATAACTAAAGTTGTTCTACCTTTCATTAAGTTATTTAACGCCTTCTGAACAACCGATTCCGATTTACTATCAAGACTTGAAGTCGCTTCATCTAACATCAGGATTTGCGGATTTCGTAGTAACGCTCGAGCAATCGCAATTCTTTGTCTTTGCCCTCCAGAAAGCTTCACACCACGCTCTCCAACTTCTGTTGCGTATCCACTTGGTAAATCATGAATAAACGCATCAACATACGCCATTGCTGCTACTTTTTCAATCTCTTCGTCAGTCACTTCGCCCTCAACACCATAGCAAATATTATCACGGATCGTTCCATCAATTAACGGACTATCTTGTGAAACGTAACCAATTTGACGTCGCCATGACTGTAATGAATAGGCTGTAATTGGTTCTTTCCCTAATTTTATGAAACCACTAGTCGGCTCATAAAAACGTTCTAACAGCGAGAATAAAGTTGTTTTCCCGCTACCACTTGGTCCTACAATCGCTGTTACTTTTCCAGATTCAATCGTGAAGTCGATATTTTTCAATATTTTCTCTTCTTCGTTATACTCAAAATGTACATTTTCAATAACGATCGGCTGCTTCGCATTTGTAACATTCATACCTGTTTCATGATCTTCTACCTCATATTCTAAAATCGTATTAATTCTTTCGGTTGCACCAATTGCTTTTTGGAACTGAGTAAAGAACATAGATAACTGACTCATCGGCATAATAATTTGAACTAAATACAAAATAAATGCTACAAGTTCACCTGTTGTTAATGCACCACTCGAAACTCGCATCCCGCCATACCCTACGATAATAACAAGTAATGCCATTAAAACAAACGACATAACTGGTGAAATTAATGCTTGTACTTTTCCTTCTTTCAAACCAAATTGCAATAATTTTTGGATACCTGTATTCCCTGTTTCATATTCTCTTTTTTCCGTATTTGAAGATTTCACTAAACGAATTTCTGATAACACTTGTGTTAACACACTTGTAAACGAAGCTGTTTCATCTTGAAGCGCTTTTGAAATCTTATACATTTTCCGTCCCAGTGGAACTAAAATTAGTACCGATAACGGAATAACCGTTAAAAGTAAAATTGTCATTTTCCAGTCTAAAACAAATAATACAATTAATGACCCAATAATTGAGATACCGCCTGTTAATAAGTTTGACAAATGCTCAGAAATTAATGTTTTAACAACACCTGTATCATTTGTCATACGACTAATTGTATCTCCCGTTCTATTTTGATCATAATAAGACACTGGTAAAATAAGTACCTTTTTCCATAATCGTTCCCTAAGTCCAGCCACAATTTTTTGTCCAATATAATTCAGTAAATAAATAGACAACCCTGCAGCAATTGTTTGAATAATAAAGAATGCAATTAATCCAATAATTTGTCCCGTACTAATTGAGGAAAGTGAAAAATTATCAACTAAGCCTTTTGTCAGCATTGGAATAAACAAACTCGCTCCAGTAGAAAGTAAGCTCATTAGTAATGCAAAAATAAGAATGCCTTTCGGTGGATTTGTATCTTGAATAAGACGTAAAAACTGCCTCCAATTCCCTTTTTTCTTTTCTGTCTTCCTAACTTCCATTGTCGTCCATCTCCTCGTTATAAACAAAACTATTATCTCTAAAACTAGAATACGCTATAAATGTAAACTGAATGTAAACACACTTTTTCTATTTTTACAAAATATACATATAAACTCATCTTTACAACAAGTGTAAACATCTGATATTATTACCTGGTACTTATTATTATTCTATGTGAATTATAGATAACTAATTTAAAATACTATATAAATCTCCAGTTATTGAAAGGAGTATCCTTTTTGCAAACAAATACACATTCCGAAAAGGAAACAATCATTTTTATTCATGGATTAGTTGGAAATCGCCGCGCCTTCAAAAAAGAGCATAAACGATTTTCTGCATCCTACAACATTATAACTTATGATTTATTAGGTCACGGCGACGATAAAGGAGAACCTATCGACTTTTCAATACAGCGCCTCGTAGATCAATTATTGAACTTGTATGAAAAAGAGGGAATTAAAAAGGCTCATATTTGTGCTCTAAGCTATGGCTGTTATATCTCTACGACATTTGCACAAATGCATCCAGAAAAAGTATTGAGCATTTGTCATATTGGTGGACATTATAATAACCCTTCCCGTTTATATAATGTTTTTCAGAATTTTTGGGAAAAACGTGGTGATGAATATTCATCTTGGCTTTCTCAGTATGCTAGTACTATTTTTCCAAGTGGAATACTAAGGGCAAATCCGTTCGCTGTTATTTCACGAAATATCTATTACCGTTTCGGATTACAATTACACTCGTCCATTATTGCTGAGTCATTACGACACCGCTTAGAATTCGACTTGAAATCTAAATTAAAAGCACTTCATCACCCTATATTATGGGTGATGGGAGAACATGATCATCTCTATAAATCGTGTCTCTTTGATTTGAAGTCCATTCTTCCGAACGTTTTATATAAAGAAATTCCATTAGCAGGTCATGCAGCAAACTTATTCCGTCCAAACTATTTTCATGATTTATATGCTAAATTTTTACATGGGAAATTAAAATAAATGCTTCTATATTTGTAATCTATCCAAATATGAAAAAGGCTTCCCAAGTTTCCCTGGAAAGCCTTTTCTCTATACGAAAAGTATAAAAAATACTTTTTCTTAGTATGCTTTTGTGTAACCTGTTAGGTGTTTAGCCCAGTAAGAGTTATTAATTGAACTAATTCTTACACCAACACTTTCATTTTCTGCACTAATGAACTGACCGTTTCCTAAGTAAACACCCATGTGAGAAAGACCTGGTTTATAAGTGTCAGAGAAGTATACTAAATCACCTGGTTGTGGATTGCTAGTTTTTGTTTTAGAGCTCCAGTATCCAGCAACTGTTTGACGAGCGCCTGAATGACCAGTTTGATTTAATACGTAGTGAATGAATCCACTGCAGTCGAAACCAGCAGTAGTTTGACCACCAAATACATATTTTGAACCATTTAAAGATCTAGCGAATCCAGCGATTGAAGATGTATCTCCACCTGTTGGCGCTGTTGGTTTTTGTACTTGGTTAGTACCTTGGTTACCACCAGTAACTACATTGTTCACTCCGCCTTTTACAAACTTAACAAAGTCTGCACTTACGTAGCCTGTACGGCCGTTATGGTTAATTTTGTACCAACCGTTTTCAGCGCCAGTAACGTTTAATACTGTACCGTTCGTTACCCCACCAATTACAGCGTTATATGTAGCTGGGCCTGTACGTACTTTTAAAGCACCCGTGTTAACAACATATGAACCACCAGTTTGAACTGTAGTAGTATTGTTGTTGTTTGTAGTTGGTTGCTGTGTTTCGTTAGATACAGCTGAACCACCTTTTGTTACGAAGTCTTTACTTACGTATCCAGTTCCACCATTGAAGTTAATTTTAAACCAATCTTGAACTTCACCTACAACTTGAACTGTTTTCCCTTTATTTACAGAACCTAAAACAGTATGAGATGCACTTGGGCCTGTACGTACGTTTAGTGAAGAAACGTTTACTGTGTAAGTACCTGTTCCTTGTTGAACAGTAGTTCCTTTATTGCCACCAGTTGTTACGAAGTCCCCACTTACATAACCTGTTTGACCATTTACACTAACTTTGAACCAACCGTTTTCTTGTCCAATTACTTGAAGTACTTGACCTGCTTTTACTTTAGAAATAACGTTATGTCCTGTACCAGCACCTGAACGTACATTTAATACATCAGCTGTTACCGTGTATTTTAATTCAGAAGTTGTTTCTACCTTTTTTGTTTCAGTTACAGTCGTTTGAGTTTGAGTTTGAGTTTGAGTTTGTCCATTAATTTCTTTTAGCGCATCATTTGAAACTTGTGCATGAGCAGAATCCATTCCTGGAACTGCTACGCCTACTACAGATGCTGCTGCTAAACCTGCGATTACTTTTTTCATAAGTTGTCTTTACTTCCTTTCCCTACTATCCTCTTGAGAAAACTATAAACTTAGTACTTTACAATATTATCAAAGCAAAATATTCATCCAGTTCCATTTTTTAGCAAGAGTTTTATTTTTCACACATCGTTTATTTTAAACGATTGAAGTGAATTTAGTGTGAACTTCATGTGAACTTTATCATTAAACAGTGTGTTTTTGCAACGATTTTTTCAAATTCCTTATGTATTACATCAAAACTTAAAATTTCATACGTTATTTCAATATAGATTTTACACTTTCTATCTAATATGAAAATTCCATTAATCTAATACATAAACACAATATATTTTTCTAGAAAGTTCTTTTTCATGAGGCACACTCTTATCATGCCCCGACTTCCGCCGCGTGCTCTGGACCGGGGAGCGCACCCAGCTGGTCATCATGAC
>NZ_JBHWYR010000100.1:0-13965 GCF_042728695.1 Bacillus sp. NPDC060175 | reverse complement strand
GTCTCGGAGCGGACCGCCTGCTTGACCCGGTCGTAGGCGTGGACGTGCGCGGCACCGTGGCTGGCCTCCATGCCGACGGATTCAAATCCATGACTTCTAATAGGGCGTTTTGATTATATAAATTTACTAAATGCGTTTCTACCCCTATACAAATTGCTTCAAGCGGAAGATCGTTTGGATCCTGACCAAATGGATCCTCAATTTCAACCCCTATTGCTTCAATTCCTATAAATGCAAAACTTATAAACGTAGTTGCAAGTACTGTAAACCATCCAAGACTATCAACAAGACCAATCGATAAAGTCCCGCAAAATATGAGCAGTAAAATTTTAATATGAGCAAAATATGCAAAAGGAATGGGCGTTGTTTTGATCCGATCACATCCACCCACAGCCGTAAGTAGAGTATTCAAATCAGCTTCCATATTAATTATTGCATTTGGATGAATTTGACCCGTTTTCAAACCTTTTGATAGTATAGTTTTTAACATAAAAACTATACTAATCGGTAAATGAATAGAATCAGTCAACATTTCTTTCTCCTTCTCAGAACAAATATCAAACAATGCTTTTATTTCGGATAAATCTTTTTCGTCTCTCAAATGTCCTTTCGCTATCTTTGGAAAAGCAATTAATAAATGTAAAAATTTTAGCTTTTCCTGATCCGTCTTTTTCCCTTCAGACTCCCAATGACATAAAAAACTAACTGCTAAATTTCTAGTACAGGCACCAATCGCGCCAAATAACTTTCTACCTTCCCAGTACCTATCATAGGCAGTGTTAGTACGAAAAACTAACAGTAGACCTAAAGCCCCTCCAACAATTACCCAAGGAGTTTGATTAATTTTTATTGCTGCATAATAATAATTAATTACAGTTACTATCGTTGAAACACATATATATAATAAAATTTGCGGGAAAATATCTCTTATAACTGTTCCCTTTAATGTAAATATTTGATGTAAACTATTTTGATTATTGTAATGAACCATATTTACAAAAACCTCTTTCTTTATTAACTTGTTATTCTTTAAATTATGAAAGTATACAATTAAATAGTAGAATCATAAACCCTATTATTATGAAACTGGTTAAGATTATTTCTTTCAATACCGTTACTCCTTTTTGCCAAAAGATAAAACATCTTTTTTGATTTAAACAACAAATGTTCACTCTTCTAAATCACGACGCATTATTTTAGAATTTGCAATGAATAAAGCACTAATTAATACAAGAATCGCGCAAGCATATATCAATGAATCCATTGGACTATCATGGTCTATAATAATTAGACGAACAATAGCCGTAATACCTATATATATAAAATAACGTAATGGAAAATGAAAGTTCATTTGAAAATACTTTATAATCATTACGATGAATTCAAAATATAAAAAGAATACGACAATGCTATCAATTAAATGATAACTAGATTCCTCACTATTTAATTTAAGTTCTTGTATAAATTGAATGACTTCTTTCATAAGAAACACACTTAAAACAATTCCCAAACAGATCAAAGCTACATTTATAATGTACTGTAGAACGATAGGGAAAAACGAAAATACTCTTTTTAAATTCTTTAACACAAACATTTTTCTCCTTTTCCATATAAAACAATAATGACAATATATTTATATTTAATTATCATTACATAAGAATTATACATTTAACTCTTATTACAGATGTTAAAACAAGACAAAATAGGTAAAGATAGCATTTCACCTATTTTGTCTATAAAGCAACATAACGAAACTATAATCGATTACTTCAATTGAATGGGTTGTTGCTGTGTAACACAATGAATCATTCCGCCATTTTTATAAAGTTCTCTCACGTCAATTCCCACTACTTTGCGATCTGGGTATAACTTCTGAATCGTATCGTTTGCGATTTTATCATTTGGATCATTATAATTAGGAACCAATACCACTTTATTCCCAATATAATAATTGATATACGATCCCTTATAATCGAGAGTTTTTCCACCTTCTAAAGTAACTTTATCTTTACTAAGCGGTAAGTATTCATACTTATATTTCTTTCCTGAAGCATTTTTTGCATCTAACAATTTATCCATATCTTTGTTTGACAAGCCCCATTCCGCCAAGTCATCTTCTTTCATCGTTACAATGGTAGATTTATCATGGAATTTAGCAAATCCATCAATATGAAAATCCGTAATATCTAAATTAGGCACTCCGTCTAACCAAATAAAGTTTGTCACCCCAAGGTCACTTATATATTTTTCAATTTCCTTTTCTGATAAATCAGGATTTCTATTTTTATTCGTTACTGCACTTCGAGTTAATAAAGCAGTCCCATTGCTGTCTAATTCAATTGCGCCACCTTCAAGGACGAATTTCCCCCAATCAATTTTTTCAATCCCTAATTGTTTACTAACATTCTCACGTACACGGGCATCATTTTTATAAGGAGTTTTCTTCCCCCAACCATTAAATGCTGGATCTAATATTTTTAGATTTTTATTATTGTCATAAACAAAAATTGGTCCACTATCTCTTGCCCATACATCATCAGTAGGAGCGATAAAGAAATCAATTTTCTCCATATTTAGCCCTTTATCTATTAAAAGCTTATTGATTCGCTCTTTCTCCTCCTCATCGTATGCAACAATGTGGACTTTTTCACCCTCAGTTAAAGCACTTGCCATCTTAATCCAAATAGGTTCAACTTCCTGCTTATACTCTTGACCATATGTGTATTCATGTGGCCATTGTAGCCATGTGCCTTCATGTTTATCTTTTTCATCCGGCATCGTATATTTTCCAACTTTTTTCTGTTCCTCTACCTTTTCACTCTCTTTCCCTTTTGCATTTTCATTACCTCCTTCAAAAGAACACCCACTAATAATCGTTGTAGATAATGTAGCTATTAAACAAAACTTTACTATTTTTTTCATTTTTCAACCTCCTGTTCATGTCTCCAATAATGTAAGGCTTAACATAGTGTGAAGCTCAAGCTTTTTCATCAATGTAAAAATTACCAATTATTCTTCCGCATGATAATCACATAATTTCAATACAAATAGATGACATTCACAAAATACATTTCCTATATTTAACATTAATATCATTTAACTTCCTTCATAAATTTATTCTAATATTAATCCCCTCTCATACCTGCTTGTTCACTAAATAACACATTACTAAATAAAAAAAAAATCGGTATTGATAATTTCATATCAATACCGATTTTCAAATAATTATTTTCCTTCTATTAAATCTTTCGCCATCTTTCTAAACTCTTGATTAAATGCATCGTTCATTCCATTTTGTACGTTAGAGAAAAGAATTACAAAAATTCGTGTATCTCCATTAAAATTATTAAATGTGTTCCATCCAGCTAATACTCCATGATTATGATTATAATCTGCATTAATATAGAAACTAAATCCATACTTTCTAGCGGGTGATACAGTAAACATATCTGATAAACTTTGCTTAGAAAGTAATTTACTATCTATAATTGCCTCATCTAACCTTTTCATATCATCAGCAGTAGTGTACATTTCACCACAACCATATAACCAATTCATTCTTAAACGAGGCGTAGCTATTAATTCATTATCTTTTTTCGTATATCCTGTTGCTAAAAACATATCTCCAGGAAAAGTTGCCCCCATCCCAGATTCATGCATTCCAACAGGAGTAAAAATATTTTCTTTCACATATTCAGCCAGCGTTTTATTCGATAACTTTTCTACAATATACGCAAGTACCATATAATTATAATCTGTATATTTCCATCCTGTTCCTGCAGGAAATTGCAACTTTTGCGCTCCAATCCATGTTACTAACTTTAAGCGTGATGCCGCATCAACACCACCTTGTCCCTGCTCTGGCAATCCAGAAGTATGTGTTAACAAATTTCTTAACGTAATATTTTTATCTGCCGGAAACGACGGAATATATTTATTCACATTATCTTCTATACTTAATTTCCCTTTTTCTCTTAGCTGTAATATAGATATTGCAACGACTGTTTTCGTAATAGAACCAATTCGATATTTCGTTCTTGGCGTTGTTAATACTTGATCTTTCACATTCGCATACCCGTAGCCTTTTCGTAAAACTACATTATTTTTATCTGTTACGAGAACCGTTCCGTTAAATCCTTTATCTTTTAAATATTGATCGAGTTTCGTTGCTGCAATATCATAACGTTTTTGCTGATTTGCATCAACTTTCGGTTTATCATTTCCAACCTTATCCTCAAAATTTGAAAATGCCTTCAAACTGTATTTCTTTTCTTTATTTGCATGTATGAGTGCAGCGACACTCCCACAAAAAATAGCAAAAACAAAGAAAACGATTAACCATTTCTTAAACATATAGGAACCCTCTTTTATCCAATTTCACTTTATACTATTCTATTCCATTCTATTCTTATGCTATATCTATTAATTTTCAAACATTTTATAATCTATCTATCATTCATCATATTACACTAGATTCCTTTTTCTTACACTCAAATTTTGACTACTCTCTATTGTATTTCTTTTTTGTAAAATTTCCACCTTACAATCGGATGCATCCAACTTGAATTTCAATTTCTTATGTAACATTCGCTACACATTAACAAGAATGGAGCTGTTAATTTGAAAAAGACTGATAAACGCAATCGTTTAGATGATTTGATATTTCATTATCAGGTAACAAAAAAAAAAATGGTTATAATTGAATATTACGTAAAATAGATTGTATTTTTAAAAGGAAATGACGCTGAAAAATTTTTAAACAAAATAACTCGGGCAAATAATGAAAAAGAAAAACAACTTATTATGGCTAAAATTACAGGTAACTTCAAAAGAGGAAATGAACGTTAATGAAAACGAATCTCATTTTTAACTTGATTATACAACATATTAAAAAAGAAATGTCACTCCTACGACATTTCTTTAGATTTTCTTCATAAAAGATTTACATTTTTAACGCTCTTTTCCTTTTACATAAACTTACCGCTGAAATACAAGCAGTGCTTCTTATTTAATTACACAATAAATGCTTCATTACGTCTTCAAGTAATTCGTTCGGCTTTAAGACCTCGTTTTCCGTACGCCACCCTATAAATCCATCTGGTCTTATTACTACCGCTCCTCCATTTTCTATCCCGTATAATTTTCTAAAAGAGTTACCTTGATCGATGAAATCACCACTTAAACCAACCCGATATACTTTTATACTTACTCCTAATTCAGATGAAACGTCACGTGCCGCTTCAGTCCAAGCACTATGCCCTGCCTCAGTAAGTAATACAAAGTTGCTACCAAATAAATCAAGTATCGCAACTTCTTTTCCTCCATAAGTTCCAAAAAAATGTGGTGCACGCGTTCCAGGGCGTCCGTTCAAATCCACTATATCCATTCTATGCGAAGTGTTACATTCGTCTATAATTGCTTCTGAGCAATACTGATAACCAGCAGTGACAGCTAAACTATCCATATTACTCAAATTACCTTCCTCTCTATTCGCTGCACGAAATAATATACTACTCGCATGGTCCGTCGTTAATTTCGCAACAGGATATCTCTCTTCATGATACGTTTCTAATAATTTGGGATTTGCTTTCCCTTTTATAACAGCCGCTAATTTCCAAGCTAAATTATGTGCATCTTGTATCCCTGTATTTGAACCGAATCCTCCTGTTGGCGGCATAATATGTGCCGCGTCACCAACTAAAAAAATGCGATTGTCCTGAAATTTCACCGCTGTACTTTCACTCGCTTCCCACGGCAAAACACTTAATATTTCTGGCTTAATATCCGTACTTCCAATTGCAGTTTGAATAATTTGTTTACAGCGTTCTATAGAGAAATCCTCTGGTCGCTCCCCTTTTACTGGATCATAAGCTACATGATAAATCCATTTACTTTCGTTATCGACTGGAATAAGCGCACCAATTACTTCTGGATTTAGTATCATAGTAAAACCGAATGCGTCTCCTTTAATACATTCACTCAAATCTGCTTCAAAATATATGTTCATATAATAACCACCGATTGTACCACGGCCCTCGGTTAAAATACCTAACTGTTCACGTATTTTACTTTTCGCTCCATCCGCTGCAATTACATAATCACAATGAATCATGCTCTCTTCTTTCGTTTCACGATTTCGAATCGTTGCGATTACTCCGTTTCCATTTTGCTCATAAGAAACTAGTTCATGAAAAAAAGATAGCTTCCCGCCTAATCTCTGTGCTTCTTGTAACATCATCTCCTCTAAAGTAATTTGATAACAAGCAGTTTGTTTTGATGGGCTAATCTTTTTCACTTTACGAACTAACTTTTCGTTATTTTCGTACTGAGCCGCCCTTATTTGTTCCAACTCTTCATTCTTAACCTCAGCTATTGTTTGAACCGCGATTCTCCCGCGACAATTCTCTAATGCTTTACCAGCTAATCGAATTCTTTTTTCTAGACCTAATTCTCGAAATAACTCCATCGTACGAAAAGTAATCCCGCCTGCTTTCGGATGAATTGCAGTAGACGGATGCCTTTCAATAAGTAAGTACTCAATGTTCTGTTTTCCAAGAAATAACGCAGACGCTAATCCTGATAATCCCCCTCCAACAATTAAAACTGGTACATGTTTTGATTTCATATATTTTCCCTCCACATATATTCTTCTGAGCTCAGCGACATAAATATAATCAAAAAATCAACGAAAATATAGACTTATATTTCATTTTGAATTATCATATAGATAGATTACGCCCCAAATTTCTTTTTTCCTTTTATACATCTACAACTATGAAGACTGTGTATGAATAAAAGGAAAAAAACAAAAAGAGCCTTCGTTATATAACGAAGGCTCTTTTTGTTTTTTTGACAGTTAAATGGACACAATGTAATGAAGTCCTTACAATAGATTTCAAGGGGATCATTTACAATAAACGTATAATATTTTTAGTTTACCTCACACAGAATACATATAAGTACAAGAAAATAATTAAAAACCAATTACAATTCAAATTTCAAACACACACACAAAGGAGGAGATACGATGACTAATAAAAACGAAACTGGTTGGAATTTAGAGAGTAGTTATACTGACCTGCCCAAATCATTTTTCACCGAAATCCCCCCAACTCCTGTACACTCACCGGAGTTAATTAAACTAAATAATTCTTTAGCAATATCTCTTGGCTTTAATCCTGAGGAACTAAAAAAGGACGCTGAAATTGCCATTTTAGCTGGAAATACTATTCCAGAAGGAGCTCATCCACTAGCTCAGGCATATGCTGGACACCAATTTGGTCATTTCAACATGTTAGGAGATGGTCGCGCCCTTTTAATTGGAGAACAAATCACCCCTTCAGGCGAACGGTTTGATATTCAATTGAAAGGTTCCGGCCCAACTCCATATTCGCGCCGCGGTGATGGCCGTGCTGCACTCGGTCCGATGCTACGTGAGTATATTATTAGTGAAGCGATGTACGCGCTTGATATTCCAACTACTCGCAGTTTAGCAGTAGTCTCAACTGGCGAACCAATCTATCGCGAAACGAAGTTACCTGGAGCTATTTTAACTAGAGTTGCAAGCAGTCATATACGCGTTGGAACATTCCAATACGCCGCAGCTCGAGGCTCAATCGAAGATCTCAAAGCTTTAGCTGATTATACGATAAAAAGACATTATCCAGAGGTTGAATCTACTGAAAATCCATATGTCGCACTACTACAAGAAGTCATTAAGAGACAAGCAAGCCTTATCGCAAAATGGCAACTCATCGGCTTCATTCACGGCGTAATGAACACTGACAATATAACAATTAGCGGTGAAACGATTGATTACGGTCCATGTGCCTTTATGGATAGTTATGACCAAGGAACAGTATTTAGTTCTATTGATGTAAAAGGCCGCTACGCATATGGAAATCAGCCTTATATGGCTGCATGGGACCTTGCACGATTAGCTGAATCTTTAATGCCGATTCTACACGAAGATGAAGAAGCAGCGCTAAAGATTGCACAAGATGAAATTTCAAAGTTTAGCGTGCAGTACGAAAACAATTGGTTCCTCGGAATGAAGAAGAAATTAGGACTATTTAGCAATGAAGAGCAAGATCAATCCCTTATTGAGAAACTTTTAAAAGCAATGGAAAAATATAAAGCAGATTACACAAATACATTCCGTTCATTAACTGACACTACATTAGAAAATGCACCTTTATTTGAAAGTCCCGAATTTAAAGAATGGTACGAGCTATGGCAATCTCGGTTAGAAAGACAAAAAGAATCGAAAGATGATGCATACAAATTAATGAAAAATAACAACCCAGTAATCATCCCTAGAAACCACAAAGTAGAAGAAGCACTAGAAGCAGCTGTTAAAGATGGAGACTATACCGTAATGGAAAAACTTCTTCAAGCGTTAGCAAATCCTTATGAATATTCTCAGGAACAAGCGGATTACTGCACGCCTCCAGCGCCGACTAATCGTCCTTATAGGACTTTTTGCGGGACGTGATTTAGAGCACTAAGACTGTTTTTCTGCTCCTAATTGTATTATTTATTAGTGTAATTCCCACTAAATTCAAGTACACGATTCGTTATTTGCCATAAAGGAACATTATAAATAGAAAAGGTGTTTTCGTATAAAAACACCTTTTCTATTTTTTCTCCATCTTGTGAAAAAAATGTAATTTAATACTCTAGTTTGCGTTTCTTTTATGTATTACATATCGATAGCATATTCTATGTGATTACAGTTGTATATTATCACCTCTATCAATTTCCTCCCATGCGAAAAAGGTACATACACCAAACAAGCTGTCACGAACAAAAGAGAGCTCTTTACTTCCTACCTATTTCTTTCCAAATCCTTTACCTTCTAATGCGTTAACTTGGTAACTGTTCTATTAAAATTCTTCTATTCAATCTTCAGTTTTTCTTATTATATCCAGGTACATCGATAAGGAACAACTATTCCCGAATATAAAAATCCAGCTATTGTACAAATGTTGATAAAAATAAAGGAGAAGAGAATGAATCCATTTTAATATTACTAATGAGAATTTGCATGCTCCAGTATTTTCACTATATTCCTCCACAATCTTTTATTAAAATTCATTACAATATTTTTCAGATTATGATGGATTGCTTTCAACATAATTTGAAGGTAGCTCTAACAACAAAAAACTGGCTTGTAAACCTTTAATGTTTACAAGCCAGTAAATAATATCAACTTAAGCTAGCACTCTTAAAATAATACTTTAGAGTTGACTTCCCTCTAAGTATACTAACTCAGGTCTCGTTGGAGACCACCCTTCTCCGTGAGTCGATTGTAACTTATTGACGACATTATTTGCGGTTGCTGTTTGTTGAATCTTTGGAGTAGTATTTATCGTAAAAACTGTAATACCTGTAACAGCTAAACTCATTACCATTAAACTCAGTTTCTTCATTATTTTAACGCCCCTTTAGCTAAATTTGTTTTTCTTGCTTCAAGACTTAAACAAAAATATTCACTAGACGTTTTATAATCACACACCTCATATAATCTAGCTGCCATCACCTCAGCATATTCTTCTACATAATAAGAAAGATCCTCTTCTTTGAAATAAGAAATCCCCGCAACAATTACCCTTTTTAATTCCTCGATAGTCATACTACTATTTAATGTTTTTAAAATATTGAAATGATGTGTATATTCTTCATTCTCTACTTCTGAACAAAGTTCCAATCCTTTTTCAATAAGAGTAGAAGATATATTTGTTTCACCTAACTTAGAATATTCCCTTGCCTGTAAAAAAACAGCTTTGAGATGATTAGGTATTTTCTCTGTTACTTCTGATAAGTGACGGATAGCTAATTCAGAAAGGTTTTGATTTGCATATAGCCACCCTAAGTTGTGCCGCACGAATGAAATTAATCTTTCTTCATTATTTTTTTGTAATAAATTTAATGCAGAATTTAAATGTTCCTCGGCCTGTTCAAACTGTTTTAGAGATACACAACTCATTCCAATAGTATTTTCGCAAGAAGCAGTATTACTTTCATAACCTTGGTGTTTAGAGAAGATATCTTTTGAAATAGTTGCATAGTGAATAGCTAAAAGTGGTTCATTATTATTATGATAGAATAAGGCTAACTTAGATTGAAATTCAGCGTGTTCGATTTCTTCTGGAACGTCTTTCAAAAAAAACTCTGCTTTTTCATAATATTTTTTCGCTTCTTTATAATCTTTAAATATAGTAGCATATACCGCTTTACAAAAATGGTAATAATAAGATAAGAAACCATCTGTCGGAATTTTAAAAGAATCTATTTCGTCAAAACTTCTCTTTGTGATACTAAATCTATCAACAAGCGTTTTATAACGAAAATCTAGTAAGAAATAATATAATAAATTTTGTTCTTGCAACATTTTATTTGATTCTTGTTTCAAAACATCAATATTTTTATCAATTTCTTGTTTTAAATTAGTTGCTTTTGACAATTGTTGTTGTAATATTGCTTGATACCATTCATTAAGTTGCTTTGTAACCTGTTCGCTTCCCTTCACTGGAATGTTCATAAGATCCCCCTTTTTTTGAATATTCTCACACAAATAATAACAAATAGATATTAAGATATAAATACCTCATTAATATTTCTCAACATTTATTTAACATTAAATCCATTAAATTAATCACATGCTGTAATTTTTTTAAAACACTAAAGAAAATTGCCCCTCATAAATACAGCGTCTAAATCACTATAAAAACAATATATTAACACTTTATAAATGTGTATTCACACTCCACCATTATTTTAAACACCCTTCTTCATCAACCCTGCAATCCCTTTACTCCCCTCACTACCAACTTTCTCAAGTTCTTCTACAACTAATTTCCGTCTCTCCACAGAATGATTTTGACTTAACTTCGCTTTTCCTTCTATTTTATTTATCTTTATTTTAAACCCAACTATTCCCCTACTTAATCCTTCCATATAATTCGGATCTACATCATTCAGTGAGTAGGTGCTCTTTGGATTTTCATATTTATGTACTAAATCTTGAAGAGAATCTATTAATTCCTGTTCATCTTCAACAATTTCTAATTCACCATATACATGCACCGCAACATAGTTCCATGTTGGTACTGCTTTATTTGTTTCATACCATGACGGAGAGATGTAACTATGTGGCCCTTGAAAAACAGCTAACACTTGTTGATTTCCACTATCTTTCCACTGCTCATTTGGACGTGCAAAATGCCCGGATAAAGTAAGTGTTTCCCTATTTAACAATAACGGTAAATGCGTTGCGTATGGATTTCCGTTATGTTGAGAAAATAAAGTTGCAAAGCTATTTTGTTCAATCATTTCGTACTTCGTCTCTTCATCTTGTATAGTGAAATGTTTTGGTATGTACATAAGCTCCCTCTTTTCTTATCTTCTTATTATATTTATGAACTTTATTATTGGGCAGGGACAGATGATAATTGTTTTATAAGGTCAGTGCATATAGTAAAACCTTTGTTTCAAAAATAATAGGTGGCATTATATGATTTCTGCCACCTTAGTCAATTTTTTTATTTATACAAATTCCCTTATTCAACGATCCTTCATAGCTTTTTCTAATACATATTCAATAAATTCCGTTTTACCTAAGCTATAATTTAAGCGATTTCCCGCCGTTTCTGCTAACTCTTTCTTTAACTTCCCATATTCAATAACAACGTTTGGATTTCCACGAAGATACTCACGAAACGCTACATGTCTTCTTAACTCTTCACTATTCTTATCGCATACATATAAATGATGTTCCATCCAAATTGTATTCTTCCCGTCCCTCGGAACATATTGACCCTTTCTCCCAAAAGCCTCTCTCCCCTTAAAACTCGACTCTTCTTGATGAAAATAACCTATCTGTTCAAGTCTCTTTATTACTTTAGAAAAAACATCATAATCTTCTATTACAACATCGACATCTAATATCGGTTTAGAAGCAAGACCTTTAACAGATGTACTCCCAACGTGCTCTATAGAAAGAATGAGTTCTCCCATTACGTTACTAATAAATGTCTGTAATTTACAAAATTTACTTTCCCATTGTGTATTATATTTCTCAATAGTAATAAATCGTTTCAATTGATCCATCCTTCTCAAATCACTTTTATAACCTCTGAATATGCGTATCCTTAAAATCCGTCTCATACTTCAATCCATACCCAATCATTCGATCCATGCCAATATGTGCTGTCCATATTAAACCAATCATTAAAATCGTATCCATCTTTAAATAGACCCCTATTAAAACAAGTAATATTGATATGATATATGTGTGAAATAGATTATAAATTTGTGCACCGACACGTTTGTTGATAGCGTACGCCACCATTGCTAAATCAGGTGCAAAAAGTAATACGATAAATAATAACCAACTAAATCCACATAATGCATATATATAAATCGCAGCTAATAAGACGACCAATCCTTCAAAATGTATAATTCGTTTCTCCAAACTTCATCATTCCTTATCTTTTAACTTAAAAATTTTATTCGGATTTAAAATATTTTGCGGATCAAGAGCTTTCTTTATTTTTTCCATTACTAAAAGCGCAGCCCCATGCTCTTCTTCTTGATACTTCTGCTTCCCTATTCCAACGCCGTGCTCTCCTGTGCACGTTCCGCCACGCTTAAGAGCATACAGTACGATACTTTCGTTTATTTCATCTGCCTTTTTCACTTCATCTTTATCATTTGGATCAATCATTAAGAGCACGTGAAAATTCCCGTCTCCTACATGACCAAGAATACCACCAACAAGACCAACTTTATCTAATGTCTCTTTCGCATGTTGTATTGCGCCAGCTAATTCCGAAATTGGTAAACAAACATCCGTACTCATTAGCTTTTTACCAGGGTAACTATGAACGTAAGAGTATGCTAAGTTATGTCTTGCATCCCATAATTTATTTCTCGCCGCAGTTTCAGTTTCAAAAGCAACTTCTTTACATTTATGATCAAAAACAATTTCCTTCGTAAACTCGATATCTTGCGTTAGACCTGCTTCATTTCCGTGAAACTCTAAAAACAGTGTTGGTTCTTCTCTATAATTTGTTTCATTATAATGATTTACTTGTTTCATAGAGAGTTCATCAACAAGTTCTATTCTCGCAATTGGAATGCCAGCTTGCAGTATAGTAATAACAGCTTCTACTGCATCATTTATAGTTGGAAACGATGCTCTCGCAGCCATAATATGTTCTGGTATGCCGTATACTTTTAAAGTTAGCTTTGTAAAGCATCCGAGCGTACCCTCTGATCCTACGAAAATACCATTTAAATGATAACCTGATGATGACTTCGCCGCTAAATTGCCAGTATGTATCACTTGCCCATCAGCAAGCACCACTTCTAAATCACGAACTTGATCACGCATTACGCCATACTTAACCGCTGTCGTTCCGCTCGCATTCGTAGCAGCCATGCCTCCTAACGTTGCATCTGCACCTGGATCTACACTAAAAAACAAACCGTACTTTTTCAATTCTTTATTGAGCTGAGAACGAGTAACTCCTGGTTGTACTTTCACAAGAAAATCTTTCTCTCTTATTTCAAGTATTTTGTTCATTAATGAAAAATCAACTGTAATCCCCTTTTCATAAGGAATTATATGACCTTCTAAACTAGAACCTACTCCAAATGGAATGACAGGTTTTTTATGCTCACTCGCTACTTTCATTATTGCTCTAACCTCTTCCATCGTTTTTGGAAAAACAACTACATCAGGTAAACTACTATTATGGTAAGATTCATCTTTACTATGTAACTCTCTTACCGTCTTATTAACCACTACTTGATCTTCAGGAAGTACATCCTTTAATTCATTTACTAAACGTTCAATTGTTATTTCCATTACGTACTCTCCTTTTATATTATTTACTCTACATTAATTATACCATTTTTATACAAAATAATCAGAATAGTGAAATTTATATAATTTTATAT